>NZ_MQSY01000024.1:0-112708 GCF_001921245.1 Aeromonas sp. YN13HZO-058
CGGTCAGTCGTTCGTCCTCCCGCTGTCGTGGCGATACGGGCTGTTTCAACCACGCGTAGAAGCCACTTCGGTGAACCCCCAGGGTCTGGCACAGGGTAACGACACTGTACTGGTCGAGTCGGGAGGTTATGAACGCGTACCTTTCCTTGACTCGCTGGCAAAGTACGCGGCGGCCTCCTTTAGGATATTGCGCTCTTCGGTGACCTGGCGCAGTTCGGCTTTCAGGCGGCGGATCTCGGCTTGCAAGGCAGACTCTTCGAGCTGCTGGTCAGCGGGCTTACCGTACTGCNGTCGAGTCGGGAGGTTATGAACGCGTACCTTTCCTTGACTCGCTGGCAAAGTACGCGGCGGCCTCCTTTAGGATATTGCGCTCTTCGGTGACCTGGCGCAGTTCGGCTTTCAGGCGGCGGATCTCGGCTTGCAAGGCTGACTCTTCGAGCTGCTGGTCAGCGGGCTTACCGTACTGCTTGAGCCAGGCATACAGACTGTGGCTGGATACCCCAAGGGCGCGTGCAACGTCAGCCACCGGCCGTCCGCGCTCGGTGATTTGTTTAACGGCTTCGATTTTGAATGTTTCTGGATAACGCTGACGGGTCATAACACCTCCAATAGTTGCCTCATTTTAAGGCTATGAGGTGTCTAGGGAACTGGGGGCGATTCAGGTGAAGCGGGAGTATCGTCCTCTTGTTAGCGGGCATTAAAAAACCAAATGGGCCTGCGGGCCCATAGGGTTTTTCTGCGGTGATTGTTTGTGTTGTGGTTATCTGGCTTGGCGCACCGGCACGGCGCGGGTGGCTGCCACTTCGTAGCGGCTTTGGCTCGCCGGGGCGGTTTTCTGGAACTGGCGCACCAGCCGGTCGAGATCGCTCAACTGGTTTACCAGCTGGGTGATGCCGTGCACGGCATGCTGGCTGCCGACGCTGGAGTCATCGGCCAGGGTCTTGATGCTGAGCACGTTGCGGTTGATCTCGGCGGTGACGTGGAACTGCTCCTGCACCGCTTGGGCAATCTGGCCGCTGCCGGAGGCGACTTGCTGCAGCATGTTGTTGATCTGCTGGAGTATGGTGCCGGTCGCCGAGGCTTTCTGCTGGCAGCTCTCGGAGAGTTGGCAGCCCTTCTCCATCGCCTGCTCTGCATCCCCGGCGCTGGTTTGCAGCTCGGTGATCATCTTCTGGATTTCGCTGGTCGAGGATTGGGTCTTGATGGCGAGCGAGCGGATCTCGTCAGCCACCACCGAGAAACCGCGGCCCGCCTCGCCAGCCCGGGCCGCTTCAATGGCGGCGTTGAGGGCCAGCAGGTTGGTCTGGTTGGCGATGTTGTTGATCACATCGAGGATGCCGTCGATATCGCGGCAGTGGCCGACCAGCGCGCTGATGACGACCTTGGAGGTGGTCAGCTCGCTGTTCATGCCCGCCACGGCGGCCACGGTTTCGGCCACGCTGTGATTGCCGCTCTTGAACAGGTCGGCGGTCTTGTCCAGCAGGCTGGAGGATTCGCTGGAGCTCTGCGACACCTCGCGAATGGATTCCGACATCTCGGTCACGGCGGTCGCTACCTGATTGGTCTCGGCCTGCTGCTGTTGCAGGTTGTCGGTGATGGACTCGGCGTTGCGCAGATCCTCCTCGGCGGCCTGCAGGATCTTGCTGCAGGTCTGCTGGGTGCGGGCCAGCACGGCGTTGAACTCGGCCTGATTCATCACCATCGAGAGTTCGATGGCGGCGATGTTGTCCACCTTGTTGGTGTAGAGCAACTGCATCAGCGGGTTGTCAAAGCGGCTGCGGGCCATCTTGTTGAGCTTGCCGAGGCGGCGGGAGAGGGCATTCAGGGTGATGGCCGCTATCGCCAGCGGCAGGGCGGCCAGCGCCAGTTGCCAGTTCATATCGTGGTTGTAGCCCAGCGCCAACATAGCGATCAGGCTCAGCAGCAGGCAGAGGTTGATGGTCAGGGCATGGGAGAAGGTGGGCAGTTTAAGCGCCAGCGGCAGCTTGTCGTTGCGAAGGTCGGCATAGACCTTCTCGGCCCGCTGTTTGATCTCCTCGCTCGGGGCGGTGCGCACCGACTGATACTCCACCACCCGGCCGCTGGCATCCTTGATGGGGGTGACAAAGGCACTGACCCAGTAGTGATCGCCACTCTTGCAGCGATTTTTCACCGGCCCCATCCAGCTCTTGCCTTCGCGGATATGGTTCCACAGATCGGCAAAGGCCTGTTTCGGCATGTCAGGATGGCGCACCAGATTGTGGTGTTCCCCCACCAGCTCGTCGAGCGAGAAGCCTGCTATGTCGCAGAACTCATCGTTGGCGTAGGTGATGCGGCTTTCCAGATCCGTGGTTGAGATCAGGCTCTGGTGGTCTGAATAGAGGCGTTCTCTTTGGGTAACCGGTTGATTGATTCTCATGGCCATGCTTCCGAGCTGTGGTGGTTGAAAATTGAGCTGCATCAAGTTCAAAGCAAAGGGCGGGCCATCAATCACGTTAAGTGACTCTTGTGTCAATAAAGGGGCGCAGCCACTGAATGTGGCGCTGCTGTCGTTGCAATGTGCAAAAAACGAGCGGCAAGAGGCGAGGGGATCTGCATTTTGCACCTCACTTTGCTGAGTGAGGTGCAGTGATCGGGATTTGTGGCGCGTCGGTGGGAGTGTTCCCCCATCGACGATCAGGGGGTGGCGTCAGGGGGGGGCGGTGTGGTCTCGCTGACCTGATGCTGCACCTCGATCTGGATCCCCTGCACCAGCACGGTTTTCAGATCCTGCAGGTACTCCTCCAGCGGCGACTCTTGCAGCAGCTGGGCGAGCTCGTTGCCCACCGGGGTGAGCCGGTAGTAGAGCAGGGTGATGTTGTGCTGCTTGCACTGCAGCCGCCAGCGCTGGTTGCCGAACTCCAGCTCGACCCCGTCGGCGGGCAGCGGGCCGGACTCCAGCTCTGCGCGGTGCAGCAGCCCCAGTTCAAACAGCTGCAACAGGGCGTTGTAGGGCAGCCGGTATTTGCCAAGGCCGAGGCGTGTCGCCTTGGCGCGGCTCAGCAAGCTGGCCCCCTTGTGCAGCCCCAGCAGCAGCCGTTGCTCATCGCTGCCGGCATAGTGGCAGGTGAGGGCGCAGACTCGCTGGAACAGCATGGCTTCGCGCTGGGTCATCTCCTTGAGGGTAGAGAGCGCCCGGATGGAGAAGCGGCCCGGCGTGGCGACCTCGATGGCGAAGATGCGGCCCCACAGCTGCTGCATCGGCACCATGCTGATATCTTCTGCCAACTGTAGGAAGCGGGTCAGCCAGTCGCTGTCCATCTCCCCGCCGGCCGCCGTCTCTTCGCAGTGGCGAGAGGCCATCACCATGATGGCCTCCAGATTGCGCTGGCGGGCGGCCTGATCCGCCAGATGGCGAAAGGTGGCGCGCTGTTCGAAGGTGCTGTCGCTGTTGCGGGTGAGCATGCCGTCGATGCCGCGACTGCGGGCCAGACGCAGGGTCTGCTCCTGGCTGCTCAGGATCGAACTCTCTTTCTTGGGGGGGGGCAGATCGGCCATGCTGGCTCCATTCGCACAGGTTCTGGGCTGAATGTTACTCCAACCGGGATGCCAAGATAACAAAGCGGCCTCCGTGGAGGCCGCTTTTTTTGCAACGGGAGGATTACTCCTCGTAGACGCTCACTTCGACCGCTTCCATCGAGTAGGAGGCGGTCGCCATCTCGTGGCTGGAGCTGACCGTGCGCATCTTGCCCTTCACCCATATGGCATCCCACAGATCATCCACCGGCGCACCCTTGGGGTAGCTCACATAGATCACCTGATTGGTGGGGGGCGGCGGCACATGGATGCAGGCGCCGAAGTAGGGCACCAGCAGGAAGGCGGTGATCTTCTTGGCATCCCCTTCCAGCGGCACCACGAAGCCCGGAATGCGCACATCCTGGTTGTCCAGCTTCTTGTTTACCCCGCCCACCGGTTGCGGCACGGAGGCGAGATCCCCATCGTGGCTCACCTGCGGGGGTGGCAGCAGTTTTTCCCCTTCCGGGATGAGCACATCCCAGTCTATGGTCTTGTAATCGGCGGCCAGGGCGGGCAGCACCAGCAGGCTGGCGAGCAGCGCCACTATTTTCCACTTCATCATCTGTCCTTCTGTTTCTATTTAGGGCGTCTCGCTAGACACGAATGCTCATGCCATCGCTCAGGCTGTAGCGGTAAGCGCGGGCAGCGGGGAGCAGGCCAATCAGCATGCCTGCCAGCCACACTACCCCCAGCAGCTGCCACTCGTAGGCGCTCGGCAGCCCCAAGCTTAATTGCAGGCCATAGTGGCTGAGCAGCCAGGGCGAGGCAAGCCCCTGCCCCAGATAGAGCACGGCGACCCCGAGGGCGATGCCGACCGTGGTCAGCGCCATGGCCTCCAGCGCCAGCAGCAGGAACAGGTGGGCAGGGCCCGCACCGAGGGAGCGCAAAATGGCAAGCTCCCGGCGCCGCTCGTTAAGCCCCGCCAGCAGTGTGGTCAGCATGCCGATAAGGCCCGCCACCACCACAAAACCGGCGATGACCGACAGCGCGGTTTCCGCCACGCTCATCAGGCTCCACAGCTCCTGCAGGGCAGCGCCCGGCAGGATCGCCATCAGCGGCTCCTTGGGATAGGTGTTGACGCCGCGCTGCAGCTGGAACGCCAGGATCCGGTTGCTCAACCCCACCATAAAGGCGGTGATGGTTTTCGGGGTTAGATCCTGCGCCAGCGCCTGCTCCGGTGTCACGTTCTTGCTGTGACGGCCGGTATCCCAGCCCAGATGGATCGCCTCGATCCCCGCCAGCGGCACATGGATGGTGCGATCGATCGGCGTACCGGTCGGTGCCAGAATACCCACCACCTTGAACGGCAGATTGTCGTGCTGGCTGAACGAGGTGTTGCCGGCGCCGTGGGCGATGACGATGGCTTGATCAAGACGATAACCCAGCTTCTCGGCCACCTGGGCGCCGAGCACTGCTTCAAAGGGCGTGTCGAACGGCCGCCCCTCGCGCAGTTGCAGCGACTGCTGCTGACCGTACTTCAGGTGGGTGAAGTAGTCGCCATTGGTGCCGAGCACCCGAAATCCCTTGTGGGAGTCGCCAAGCGAAAGCGGGATGGTCCAGGCGACGCCCGGTTTCTGCTTGATGGCCTGATAGGAGTCCCACCCCACGTTGTTGGTGGGGTTACCGATGCGAAACACCGAGTAGAGCAGCAGGTTCACCTGACCGGAGCGGGCGCCAACGATGAGATCGGTGCCCGAGACGGTGTTGGAGAAGCTTTCACGGGCCTGGGTGCGCACCCGCTCCACCCCGAGCAGCAGGGTGACGCTGATGGCGACGGCCAGCAGGGTGAGCCCGGCGGTGAGGCGGCGGGCCCAGAGACTTTGCAGGGCGAGCTTTAGCACGTTGCCCTCCGGTTAAGTTGTTGCAGGTTTTCCACCCGTGGGAACAGGGGTTCGAGATAAGGGTCATGGCTGACGAAGATCAGGGTCGAGCCCTGCTTGTCGCACTCCTCGAACAACAGCTTGATAAAGGCCGCCCGGTTGTCGGTATCGAGGGCCGAGGTGGGCTCGTCGGCGATCACCAGCGGTGGTGAGCCGATCAGCGCCCGCGCGGCGGCAACCCGTTGCTGTTGGCCGATGCTGAGGGCGTGCACGGGGCGATGCAGCGCCTCGTCCGGCAGTTGCAGCTCCGCCAGCAGACGGCGCGCCTCCTGCTCCGGACTCCCTTGCAGGCGAGCCCGTTTGGCGGGCGAAAAGGTGAGGGCAGCGGTGACGTTGTCCTGCACCGAGAGAAAGGGCAGCAGATTGAACTGCTGGAAGATATAACCCAGATTGGCCGCCCGGAAGTGGTCACGGGCACGGCCAGAGAGCCGGGCCAATGGTTGGCCCAGCACCTCCAGGGTGCCGTGGTTGGCGGTCTGGATCCCGGCCAGCAACCCGAGCAGGGTCGATTTGCCGGAGCCCGACGGGCCCTTGATAAAGACCCGCTCACCCTCGCGGATGGTGAGGGCGGGCAGATCGAGCACAGCGTCGCCACCTGGCCAGGCAAAGGCCAGATCGCGGATCTCAACCACGGCTTTTTTCATGGCGTTACCAGCTCAGCTTGTTGGCGGATGGGGTCAGCTCGCCAGCGGTCTGGCCGGTGGGCAGGATCCCCTGCACGCTCAGCTTCTCAAGGCTCGGATAGACGCTGAACAGGGTCGCCTCAAGGCCGGTCAGTTTGGCGGGCGTGGCGCAGGTGTAGGTGTACATGGCACCCATATCGGCGTGACCCCCTTCGTCATGATCATGGTGGTGTTCATGCTCGTCGCTGGCAGCCTTGTCATGGTCATGGTCATGGTCATGGTCATGGTCATGGTCATGGTCATGGTCGTGATCCTCTTTGGCGGCCTGCAGCTCCTGCTGGGTCAGTTTGCAGCCAGCGGCCGGGTCGAAGCGGAACAGGGCATCAGGCTGCTGGAGGCGGGCGACCGCCTTGGCATACTGCGCCTTCTCTTCATCGCTCTTGGCGGCGTGCTCAAAGCCCACCAGATCGGCTGCGGGGGCCTGCAGCTCGATCATCAGCTGGTTGCCATCGACCACCAGATTGAGGTGACCATGACCATGCTCGTGGGCGCCGTGACTGTGGCTCTCGTGTTCATCGTGATTTGCGTGCACAGCAAAGGTGGCCGCGGCCAGCAACAGAGTAACTGCTTTCATCTTTAATCCTTTTTCAAAACAAATGGCGAAATTAAACAAAGGGATAGAGAAAAGCAGAGGCTGGCGGCGCACGGATGGCATAGCTGTGCAGCGTGGCGGTATCCGCCGATAGTTGCATGGTTGCAACAGCGGGCAGAACAGCCGTCGCATTGGGGAAACAATAGGGGGTGGCGGTGATGACTTGCTTGCCATCCAGATGGAGGGCGCAAACCAGGCAGTGATGGTCGTCGTGGCCGGGCAGGGCGGATTCAAGCTGATGCCGGGCAAGGGCAGGCTGCAGCCATAACCAGCCCAGCAGCAAGATCCAGATTTTCAGCTTGATACGACCCATAGACCCTTATGGAAAGGGCGCCATCAGCGCCCTTGCTCTCTGACTTAGAGATGGGACTTGATGAGCCCCATCACGGTAGCAATGTTGTTGGCATCGAGCTGGCCATCTTTGGCAAACAGCACCTTGCCCTCTTTATCCAGCAGGATGATCGCCGAGCTTTCCGGCATCAGATCCCAGGCGTTGCGCGCCATGCCCTTGGCATCCAGCACCATGGCGGACCAGGGGAACTCTTTCTTGCTGTCCTCGGCGCTGCTCTTCACGAAGCCGGAGGTGCCCCAGATGGCGTCATTGCTGTTGATGACGGTGACGGTCTGGTACTTGTCATGGGGCAGCTTGGCGGCCTTGATCGCCTCGATCATCGGGGCGTTCAGCTCCTTGGCACTGGAGCGACCGGCAATATGCTGGATCAGGAATACCTTGCCGGTGAGCGAGGTGCTCTGCCACGGTTGGTAGCCGATATCCTTGCCGTTCAGTACCAGCTCACCCTTGTCACTGACATTGACCAGCGGCACCGGGTTGCCATCCTTGACGTTGTGAGCAAAGACCAGAGATGGCAGCAGCGCCAAAGTAAGTACCAGATGTTTCATCCTGATGACACTCCATTTGTTATGTTATAACGAGTTTCGGATTGAGGGAATGGGCGAGCTTCATCCTAAACTGATCGGATCTGTTTAAAAAGTGTTAAATAAGATCGCAATTCAGAAGCGTCGGCGCCCCGCCAGTCAGGAGGTTGGCTGGCAAGGGCGGCTAGGATGGCATGACATCGAGAAAAATCAATGAATTGGCAGCTGGTCTGAGCTGTCTGCGTCAGTAGAGCGACTCGCTGATGAGGGGGATCTTGGCCATGGTCATCTGCTGGGCCAGCAGGGATGAGCCGGTCAGCAGCACATGGCGCTGATTGTTGATCACCACCACATCACCGGGTACGCCACTATCTGCCGTAATGGCCAGCCAGGCAGGGGAGACGCTGCCGATACTGATATCCGGATAGATGATGCTGAGCACATATTGCGGGGCCAGCTCCGCCAGCAGGCTGGCCATCAACAGCGCCTTCTCGTCGCTGTCGGCCTTGTTATCCTGCAGTGCCTGCAGCGGCGGCGCGAAGTGATCCAGCTGCTCCGGCTGGGTGGGAATGGCGTTTAGCCACTCCTGCAGCAGGCTGACGCTGGTGGCGAGATCCTTGGCGGCAAACTGCTGCGCCAGCGGTTTGAGCTGACCCTTGAAGTGATAGAAGAGCTGGGAGTAATCGGGTCGCACGCAAGGCAGCTTACGATTGGCCGGATGGACGCAGGGCACCACCCTCATCTGGTAGAAGGCATCCTCCTGATACTGTTGGTAGGCTTGCCAGAACAGCAGCGACTCCATGCTGTTGTCCCGCAGGGTGAAGGCCTGCTCCAGATTGCGAAACTTGGTGGCGGTCTCGGGGCTGCTCTGGTTGATCAGGTTGATGCTGTTGTAGAGGCGCGGGCTGATGTAGGCGTAGAGCGTCTCCAGCGGATTGGTGAGGGAGGCCTCCAGCAGGCTCATCTCGTGGCGACTGGCGGCCATCACCTGATCGTCGGTGGTCAGCTGGAAGTGCTTGCGCTGGCCATCGGTGGATTGCCACTGCCAGCTCATGTTGATTTCGCTGGCGTTGCTTGTGGCGCCAAGGGTGGTGCAGAGAGTAAGGCTCAGCAACAGCGCGGTGATCGGCTTCATGGTGGTGCTTCCTGCCGTGGACGATAATTAACAACTAGGTGAGCCGGCACCACTTTGGTGATGTTTCGTTTTGTGATCTGGATAACAGATTGATGTGACTTTTAATTTAATTGTGAAATTAAGTCACTCTGGAGGGGTTATGAAGCCTTGGATCTTAGTGCTGTCTGGGCTGCTCAGCCTGCCAGCCATGGCGGGTCAGGTGATCGTCAACAAGGGGATGTCCGTTGCGGATACCTTTGCCTTGCGCGATCAGCTGGCGCGCGAACACGAATGGCAGGAGTGGCTGCGCTTCCAGCAGGCCATCAAGTGGCTGGAGGTATTGCCGGTCAACTGCGAGCTGATGAGCCAGCCGGGCGGCGGCTATCGCTGTGGCGGTGATTATTACCGCCCCTACCAGAAAGATGGCCGTGAAATATACATTCAGGGCAATCCTGCCGGAGATACAGCCGGTCAGCGGCCGCAAATACCGACAAAAAAGGCGCCATAAGGCGCCTTTTTTCATACCGGATAACGCTTACTTGGCAGCGTAACGCTCGGCAGAGGTCTTGATCTCGGCTTCGGCAGCGGCCTTGTCGCCCCAACCTTCCACCTTGACCCATTTGCCCGCTTCCAGCTCTTTGTAGCGCTCGAAGAAGTGCTGGATCTGGGCGCGCAGCAGTTCCGGCAGATCGTTCACATCCTGGATGTGATCGTACTGCTTGGTCAGCTTGGAGTGCGGTACGGCCACGATCTTGGCATCTTCGCCAGATTCATCGGTCATCTTCAGCACGCCAACCGGGCGGCAGCGAATGACGGAGCCGGCCAGCAGCGGGTAGGGGGTCGGAACCAGTACGTCGACGGGGTCACCATCCAGAGAGAGCGTCGCGTTCACGTAGCCGTAGTTGCACGGATAGAACATCGGGGTAGACATGAAGCGATCGACGAAAATTGCGCCGCTGTCTTTGTCGACTTCGTATTTGATCGGGTCGGCATTCTGCGGGATTTCGATGATGACATAGATATCGTCGGGCAGGCTCTTGCCGGCCGGTACCAGGTTCAGGCTCATGATATTTCCTTCGTTGTTAGTATCAGGTTTGCAGGCCGATATTATAGCGATGTGATGTTAAATGACCATATTTCAGCGGATATCGCGGCCAAAGAAGAGAGATGTTTCCGGTTTACGGTGCTTTGATGTGTTTCGGATGCAACAAAACGGCAGTTTTGATGCCCTGCCGGTGACCTTGGCCACCGGCAGGGCATGTGGAGTTGCGAGCAAAGAGGGTCAGAGCGAGTAGGGGAGCCTCGACTCATTGACCAGCCGCGACAGGGCCGCCACCACCTGAGGGTCAAACTGGGTGCCGGAGCGGGACTGGATATACTCCATGGTCTGCGCCAGCGTCCAGGGTTCCTTGTAGGGGCGCTTGCTGAGCAGGGCGTCGAACACATCGACCACCGCCACGATCCGCGCCGACAGCGGGATCTGCTGGCCAGCCAGCTGTTCCGGATAGCCCTTGCCATCGAAGTGCTCATGGTGGCCCCGGGCGATCTCTGCCCCCAGCGATAGGTAGCTGGTTCCCTCCACCATCTCGCCCGCCTTGTACAGGATATTGGCACCGATATCGGCATGTTGCTCCATGATGGCCCGCTCGTCGGGATCAAAACGCCCCGGTTTGTGCAGGATATGGTCGGGGGTGCCGACCTTGCCCACGTCGTGCAGGATGGAGGCCATGCCGATCATCTCGACAAACTCCGGGGTCAGCTGCTCGGGATACGCGGCCATCTGTTGCAGCTCTTCCACCAGCGCATCGGAAAGCTTCTGGACCCGCAGCACATGCTCGCCAGTATCGGAGTCGCGAAACTCCGCCAGCGCAGCAAGCGCCACCACGGTTGCCTCCTGGGCGCGCAGCAGCTGGTTATAGAGGTAGAGGTTGTCGTAGGCCGCCGAGATGCGCTGGCAGAAGACATCCAGCAGATCGCACTCGAGCGGGTCGAGAGGTTGGGTCGGGGTGAAGCTCAGCACGAACTCGCGCCCATTCTGGGCGGCTATATAGAGGGAGTCCTGCGGATGCTCGAAGCGGTTGCAGCGTTCGTTCAACGCCTTTATCACCGACTCCTGCAGTGCCGGAAAGTCCTCAAGGAGCTGCTCTTCCAGCAGCCCTTCGTAGTCACCGGTCGCGGCCAGGATCTCCAGGCCATGCTCATCGGGGCGCCGCTCGGCGCAGATGGCCCCTTCGGTGCCCACATCGAGAATCGCGCTGATCTGTTTCAGCACACCGGAGGCGAACTCCTTGAGGGAGTGAAGATGATAGAGATCGCCTGCCCCTTCCAGAATTTTGCCGAGCCCCTGGCGGCTCTTGTCGATGGCGCTGAGGGTTTCGTAAGAGCGCAGGGAGGCGATGACGGTGGTGTAGAGCTTTTGCACCGTCAGTTCGGTCTTGGTCTTGTAGTCGTTGATGTCGTAATCGAGGATCACCCGCTGTTCGGGGGCCTGACCGGGCTGGCCGGTCCGCAGCACGATCCGCACCAGCGAGTTGCGCATCTCGTTGCGGATCCGGTGTACCAGTCGCAGACCGGCATCTTCGGTCTCCATCACCACATCGAGCAGGATCAGGGCAATTCTGGGATTGGCTTCCAGCATGCGACCCGCTTCGGCGCCGCTGTAGGCATTGAGCAGTTCAAGCGGGCGCGACTTGTAGTGAATATTGGAGAGGGCCAGGCGGGTGGCGTGATGAATGTCAGGCTCGTCATCGACGATCAGCACCTGCCAGGGGTTGAGTGCCTTGGGGACCACGACCTCTTCATCATCGAGTTCGATGATGTCGTCGTCCAGCCAGATATCGTCCTTGTCTTGGGCACTGCTCATATCGGTTACGCCTCCGGCGCTCAATGAGTATGTGAACAGTATGCACGATCACATCCGGTCGGATCACCCGGATAATTGTAGAACGTGAGCGGGCTCTGTCTCTTTTTACTCTATTCAAAAGGCTCCAGATACGCCTGGATCGACTTTTTCAACCAGGCCAGCACCTTGCCGTGGTAGGCATTTTCCGCCAGATAGACGCCGTAGTCCCGCCACTGCAGGCTGAACTTGTGTTTCAGGGTCAGCAGGGAGCCCTGCCGCAGCTGGCTCTGGATCAGCGGCGAGGGGAGCACCGCCCAGCCAAGTCCGTCGAGTACCGCATCGCGCATCAGCTCGAAACTGGAGAGCCCGATGTGCTGACCGCCGATGGGCAGCAGACTTTTGACCGAGAATTCATCCACATAGGAGAGGGTGACCTGGGTGTGGTCGGTCAGATCCTGCTGCATCACCCGCTTCAGACTGGCCAGCGGATGGCTGGGGGCCACCACCATCAGGGTACGGATCGGGTTAAGCAGGTCGATATTGAGGCCGCTGCGCTCCTGATCCTCGGTGATAAGGCCAAAGGCGGCATCGACGAAACCCTCTTCCACCAGCGCAGGCAGTTCGGGTGGGGAGGCGAGCACCAGCGAGATACTGGTGCCGGGGAACTGGCTGCGCAAGGCGGCCAGCATCTCGCGCCACACCTGTTCGGGGATGGCGTCATCGCGCGCAACCCGCAGCGCCACCTCGGCGCCGGAGGCGTAGTGTTCACACTTGAGCTTGAGGCTGTTGGCCGCCTGCAGCAGCCGTTTGCAGTCATCCAGCACCAGCTCGCCGATTTCGGTCAGGCGACTCTGATTGGCGCCGCGTTCAAAAAGTTCGACGCCTAGCTCCACTTCAAGGGAGGCGATGGCGGTACTGACTGCGCTGCGGCTTTTGCCAAGTCGTCTGGCTGTATTGGCGAGGGAACCACTGTTTGCTGATTCTACAAAGAGTTCTATCTGATAGAGCTTCATGAAGATGGGTCATGACGGAGTGTTCTGGCATTACCTTAGCCCGCCCGCGGATAACAAGGCAAACCGTCAGCGTCTGATAATTCGACGCTCAGCGATTCCTGACCGAGCCGCGACTGCGGCTATCATCTCTCCCGTCGCAGCAACAGAAGGAAAATTCTATGTTAATCAGTCGCATGCTTTTAGCACGCATATTCTTGACGGGGGCCATCCTCACCGAAGTGGCGGGGACATCCAGTATGGCGATGATCCCCGAGGATGCCGCGGGATGGCTGAACTACCTGCCGATGTGGGCCCTGATCACCCTCTCCTATCTGCTACTGGCTCAAGCCGCCAAAACAATCTCCATTGGTATTGCCTTCGCGTTGTGGGAGGGGCTGGGGATTGCACTGATCACCATCGTCTCCGTGCTGTTCCTCGATTACGACCTGAACGCTCAGGAGCTGAGCGGTCTGGCGCTGGCAATAGTGGGTATTGTTATGGTGACCATGGGGGAAACCGGGGATGAACCGGTGCGCAGGAGAGTCACCCGTAACAGCAAGGAGGCGGTATGCACCCGTTAATTATCGTACTTGGCGCGGCTTTGCTGGATATCGGTGCCAATATGGCGATCAACCGCTCGCGGGGTTTTCGCTACAAAGGGTGGGGTGTATTGGGGATTATGCTGGTGCTGGGTGCCTTTACCCTGCTCTCCGAAGCGGTGAGCAGTGGCAAGATCGATCTGGCCGTGGCCTACGCCACCTGGGGCGCCATCGGTATTCTGGGGACCGCACTCGGCGGTTTGCTCATCTTCCGTGAGCGACTCAAGCCCATCGGTTGGGCCGGGATGGTGGTGATGGCGCTGGCCGTTGCCATGCTGACCACCGCCTGATAGCGCTTCATAGATGACAAAGCCGCCCGGTTTCGCCGGGCGGCTTTTTGTTTGGCCGATTATTTGGCCGATGCAGGCTCAGCAAGGCGCTTCGTAGAGCTCCAGTGGCAGACCGTCGGGGTCGGCGAAGAAGGTGAAGCGCTTGCCGGTCAGCTCGTCCACCCGCACCGGCTCTACCGCGATCTGATGGGCCAGCAGGTGGGCGATGACCCGGTCGAGGTCGCTGACCCGAAAGGCGAGATGGCGCAGACCGCACGCCTCGGGCGTAGAGGGGCGGCTGGGGGTGATTGGGAAGCTGAACAGCTCCAGCTGGCTGCCGTCCGGCAGGGCCAGATCCAGTTTCCACGACTGGCGCGCTTCACGCAGGGTTTCGGCGATGATGGGTAGCCCCAGCACCTCGTGGTAGAAGTGGCGCGAGCGTGGGTAATCGCTGGCGATGATGGCCACATGGTGGATGGCGTCAAACAGCGGAAAGGTCATGGTGTTTCCTTGTCAGCAGCATAGTGAACGGGCAGCCTGCGCTGCCCGTGTTGTTGATCTAGTTGAAGAAACCGCCGAACCAGTCATCCAGCGCACTGCGTGGCGTCGCACTGCTGGCGCAACCGGCCGGGGAGCCCATGGTGGAGGCCTTGGCCGGCACCTGCAGGCTGCCCGGGCAGTCGCTGGTGACGCGAGTGCCGCTGGCGCGGGAGAAGTTGGCCCAGGTGACCCCTTCCGGCATCTTCAGCCCCAGACTGTTGACGCCGCGTTGGCTCATGTAGCCGCTAAAGAGTTGCAGCGCGCCGCTGGCACCGGTCAAGCCCGCCGGGGTGTTGTCGTCGCGACCGACCCAGATACTGACCAGCTCGTTGTTGTCCATCCCGGCAAACCAGGAGTCGCGCAGCTCGTTGGTGGTGCCGGTCTTGGCTGCCATGGTGGCGCCGGGGAACTTGGCACTGAGCGCGCGGGCCGTGCCCTGACTCACCGTCTTGGTCATGGCGAACAGGGTCAGCCAGCTCGCTTGCTGGTCGGTGACCCGCTTGGCGGTCTGATCATGCTGATAGAGCAGGCTGCCATCCCCCTTGACCACGGCGCGGATCGCCGACAGCGGCTGGGTCAGCCCCTGATTGGCGATGGGCAGATACATCTGGTTCACCTCCATCGGGGAGAGCGCTACCGCCCCCAGCACCAGCGACGGATAGGGCTGGATCTCCTGCTGGACCCCCAGCTTGTGCAGGGTATCGACCACTTTTTCCAGCCCGACCTGCAGACCCAGATTGACGGTCGGCACGTTGAGGGAGCTGGCCAGCGCATCCATCAGCGGCACGCTCTGGCGGAACTTGCGATCGTAGTTTTGCGGCGTCCAGACCTGACCATCCTGACCGCGAATGCGGATCGGCTGATCTTTCAGCGGGGTCGCCAGCGTCAGGCCGTTGGAGAGGCCGGTGAGGTAGACCGCCGGTTTCACCAGCGAGCCGATCTGGCGGCGGGCATCCAGCGCCCGGTTGAACCCGGCGTAGCGGGGATCGCGGCCACCCACCAGCGCGACTACTTCGCCCTTGTGCCAGTCGGAGACCACCATGGCCGCCTCCAGCTTCTTCTTGCCGCGCAGCTTTTCGATCTCGGCGAGGCCCGATTCGACCGCACGCTCGGCCGCATGCTGGGCGATGGGGTCGAGACTGGTGAAGATCTTCAGGCCAGATTGCTTGAGCAGATCGGCGCCGAAGCGGCTCTGGATCTCGCGCTTGAGCAGCCCCATAAAGGCCGGGGTGCGGCCATAGCTCATCTGGCCGCGAGCGATGATACCAAGGGGCTGACGGCTGGCCAGCTCATATTCGGCCTGGGTCAGGCTGCCGTGATCCATCAGCAGCTTCAGCACCAGATCACGGCGGGTCTTGGCCCGCTCCGGGAAGCGCCAGGGATCGTAATAGGAGGGGCCTTTCACCAGACCGACCAGCAGGGCGACCTGATCGATATCCAGCTCGTTGACCGGAATGCCGAAGTAGAAGTAGGAGGCAAGCCCGAAACCATAGACCCCTTGCGAGAAGTTCTGCCCCAGATAGACCTCGTTGAGGTAGGACTCGAGGATCTCGTCCTTGCTGTAGCGATAGTCGATCAATACCGCCATGTAGGCTTCCTGCAGTTTTCGCCACAGGCTGCGTTCACGGGTCAGGAAGAAGTTCTTGGCCAGCTGCTGGGTGAGGGTACTGCCGCCCTGCACGGTGCGACCCGCGATTAGGTTGGCGAACATGGCGCGCATGATGGCCACCGGCGAGACGCCGCCATGCTGGTAGAAGTCGCGATCTTCGGTGGTGAGCAGGGTCACCAGCAAGCTGTCGGGCACCTCGGCGATGCGCACCAGCAGGCGATCTTCCCGATCTTCGGTATTGAGGCGATCGAGCAGCACCGGGTCCATCTGGGCGTAACCGAGCTGGCGCTGGTTCTCCAGCGACTGGATCCCCTCAAGGCGCGGGCCGTTGAAGGTGAGGCGCAGGCCGCGGGCCCCGTCGGCGCCGTCATAGAACTCGAACGGACGGCGAATAAGCTCGATGCGGTTGCCGTTGATGGTGTATTCACCCGGCGTGTGAGGCTGGCGCACCTGCTTGTAGCTCAGCATGTTGAGCTCGCGCAGCATCTGGTCTCGCGACAGGCGCTGGCTGGGGTAGAGCTCCAGCGGGCGGCTGTAGACCATCACCGGCAACTGCCACTTCTCGCCATCGAAGCGCTCGCGCACCTTGGTATCCAGATAGATGCCGAACACCACCATAAAGGCCGCCACCACCAGGGAGAGCTTGAAGCCAAGCCAGAACAGCTTGCGCCAGATGGTGCGTTTGGGAGCGGCCTTCTTGGGAGGGCTCTTGCGTCGTTGGGTTGCCATGGTTCCTCTTTACCTGTTCATCATTATTCGTTGTGTTGCCATCGCGGCGTAATCGAACGATCGCGGCCGATTATCCATCAAATAGTCGGTGAGATTTCGTTCATCGAACCTACATCCCCATCTTCTTCTTGGTGACCCTGGTCGGCATCGCCTCCAGCGGATTATCCGGCCAGTAGTGGCGGGGATAGCGTCCCTTCATCTCTTTTTTCACCTGCTCGTAAGAGCCAGCCCAGAAGGCAGCCAGATCGGCGGTGATCTGCAGCGGCCGCTGGGCGGGGGAGAGCAGCTCCACCACCAGCGGCACCCGGCCATCGGCCACGCTGGGGGTCGAACCTTGCCCGAACATCTCCTGAATACGCACCGGGATCACCGGTGCCTGCCCCGGCTGATAGCGGATCCGCACCCGGCTGCCGGTGGGCGCCGCAAAGTGGCTCGGCAGCGCCTCGTCCAGCCGCTTGGGCAGTGGCCAGGGTAGGGATTGACGCAGGATATCGCCGAGGTTGAGCTTCTTCAGCTGCTCCAGCCGGGTCATGCCGCTCACCGCCGGCAGCAGCCACTGTTCCAGCGTGGCCAGCAAACTTTCCTCATCCATCGCGGGCCACCCCTCATCGGGCAGCCAGTCGCGGGCGCAGCGCAGACGGGCCAGCAGCCCTTCGCTGCTCTCGTCCCACGGCAGCACATGTAGCCCCTTGCGGCGAATGCCTTGCAGCAGGCAGCGCCCTTTCTGCTCGTCCGACAGCTCGGTCAGCGGTCGCTGGCTCAGCACCAGCTCACCGATCACCTGCTGGCGCTCGGCGCGCACCCGCTCTTCCCGTTCATCCCAGTCGAACCATTGCCGCTCGCTCACCAGTTCCGGCAGCAGGCGTACCAGCTCGTCCAGATCGACCGGTTCGGCGATAAAGATGCGGCTGCCGCGATCGTTTTGCCCCATCTCGATGGCGATAAGGGCGGCTTGTCCCTGACAGGGATGACCTTCTACCAGATCGCAGCTCACCCCACCACTGAGTTGATAGCGGCTGCCGCTGCGCAGTTTGCCGATTCGATCCGGCCAGGCGAGGGCACAGAGCAGCCCGAGCCACTGACCCTGCGCATTGGCTGGGCGCACGCCAAGCCGCTCAAACCAGCGGGCCGCGCTCTGGCGCAGGGCGCTTTGACGGCGATGGAACAGCACAGAGAGGCGCTCCGATCCTCGCAGATCTTCTTCCTGCAACGCCACCAGATATGCGGCATCGGCGACAATCCCTGTCAGACCCTCGGACTCCAGCTCGCGGGCGCGCAGCAGCATGCGGGCGAGGCGAGGGTGGGTACCGAAGGCGGCCATGGCGCGGCCAGCGGGAGTGAGTTGTTGCTCACCCTCCGGCTTCATGGCGCCAAGGGCCACCAGCAGCCGCTGGGCGCTGGCCACCGCTGCGGCGGGGGGCATATCCAGCAGCGGCAGATCTTCCACCTTTGCCCCCCACTGGGCGGCGTCCAGCAGCAGGCCGGTCAGCTCCTGAGTGAGAATGTCTGGCGGGCTCTGCTCGGCGAGCCGCTCCTGCACTTCGCTGCTCCAGAGCCGGTAGCAGACGCCGGGGCCGAGACGACCGGCGCGACCGGCCCGCTGGGTGGCGGAGGATTTGGCTATCTGGCGGGTCTCCAGTCGGGTGACGCCGCTTTTCAGATCGAACGAGGCCCGTCGCTCCAGCCCGCTGTCGATCACCACCGAGATCCCCTCGATGGTGAGGGAGGTCTCCGCCACATTGGTGGTGAGCACCAGCTTACGGCGGCCCGCAGGCGCCGGTTCGATGGCCGCTTGCTGCGCCGCCATGTCGAGGCGACCGTAGAGGGGGGCGAGGGTCACATCATCCGGCAGTTTGTCTGCCAGCCCCCCTTGTAACCATTGCGCCAGTCGCTCGATCTCCCCCTGTCCCGGCAGAAAGACCAGCAGGCTGCCGCGGTGGGCGGCCAGCGCTTCGAGCACCACGGCACCGACCTGCGGCTCCAGCCACTGCTGGCGGTTGGCGGGGCGGTAGTGGTAGTCGATGGGAAAACCGCGTCCTTCAGAGCGGATCACCGGCGCATCTGGCAGCAAGGTCTCAAGCGCCATGCCATCCAGGGTGGCGGACATCACCAGCAGCTTGAGGTCATCGCGCAGCCCTTGCTGGCTCTCGATGGCGAAGGCCAGCGCAGTATCGGCGTGCAGGCTGCGTTCGTGGAACTCATCGAAGATCACCAGCGAGACGCCGGTCAGCTCGGGATCCTGCTGCAACATCCGGGTCAGCACCCCCTCGGTGACGATCTCGAGCCGGGTCGCTGCGCTGGTGCGGCTCTCGCCGCGTACCCGCAGGCCGATGCGCTCGCCCACCTTCTCCCCCAGCTGGCGTGCCAGAAACGTGGCGATATTGCGCGCAGCCAGCCGCCTTGGCTCCAGCATGATGATGCGGCCGGGCAGCCGGTTCTGGCGCACCAGCTCCAGCGGCAGCAGGGTCGATTTGCCCGCACCGGGTGGCGCCTGCAGGATCACGCTGCTGTGGCTGTCGAGGGCGGCAAAGAGTTCGGGCAGTACCGAAACGATGGGGAGCTGGGACAAAGCGATGAGCACCTTCTGTGGCAACCGGTAAAACGGCGCCTATTCTGCCACAGCCACTCGCGCCACCGTGAGTGGATGTGCGGAGATGGTCACTCGGGCGGGAGGCTGGCGAGACATGGCCGGATGGCTGCCATAGAATGGGCCCATCCAATGAGCGTGAAAAAGGCATTATCACCACATGGCCAAACTCTTCTTTGCCCTGCCCGTCAAGGAGCTCGCCCCCGAGCTCATCGCCTGGCGCGATCAGCAGCCCTGGCCCGGTCAGCCGGTGCCGCAAGCCAACCTTCACCTGACCCTGGCTTTTCTGGGTGAGGCGGATGAGTTGACCACCCGCCGCCTGATCGCTGCCGTAGAGCGCCAGCACTGTCCGCCGCTCTCCATCAGGCTGGATGAGACCGGCTGGTTCAGCCGGGCAAAGGCAGCCTGGATTGGCCCGAAGGAGTGGCCCAACGAGCTGAACGTGCTGGCCCGGGCGCTGCGCCGCCACGGTGAGAAGCTGCGCCTTGGCAATGGCGAGCAGGGTTATCGCCCCCACGTCACCCTGTCGCGCAAGGCGGGTGAGGCACCGGCCATCCAGCTTGCCCCAAATTTTCTGCTGCAGGCTGACGAGTTCTGCCTCTATCAATCCATCTCGACCCCGGACGGGGTACGCTACGAGCCGCTTGCCTGCTGGCCGCTGCGGGCAAGAAGCAAAGAGGGATTGGATAATGAAGAGCAACGGAGGGTAAACCCGTGATCTTTGATCCCCCCCTGCAATCGGGCCAGCTGGTGGCCCGCTACAAGCGCTTTCTGACCGATGTGCAACTCGATAACGGCGAGGTCATCACCATCCACTGCGCCAATACCGGTGCCATGACCGGTTGTGCCGATCCGGGCACCCGGGTCTGGTACTCCACCTCCGACAACCCCAAGCGCAAACTGCCCAACAGCTGGGAGATCGCCGAGAGCCCGGCGGGCCACTTTATCTGCGTCAACACGGCGCGCGCCAACCAGATCGCCCGCGAGCTTATCGAGCAAGATGCCATCGCCCCGCTGGTTGGTTACAGCCGGTTGCGCACCGAGGTGAAGTATGGTGAAGAGAACAGTCGCATCGATCTGCTACTGGAAGATGACGAGAAGGGCAATTGTTACATCGAGGTAAAATCAGTGACCCTGCTCGACGAACGTGATCAACCGGGCATGGGTTACTTCCCCGATGCGGTCACCGCCCGTGGTGCCAAGCACTTGCGCGAGCTGATGGCGATGAAAGCGGCGGGCCACAGAGCCGTGCTGCTCTTTATGGTGTTGCACTCCGGAATAAGCCGGATGCGCCCTGCAACCCATATAGATCCGCACTATAGTCTGCTAATTGAGCAGTCAATTGCGGCGGGGGTTGAAATTTTATGCTATCGGCCCCATGTTGGGGTGCATGGCATGGTGGCCCAAGATTTCATCCCATTTGAATCTGGTCACCTGTTACCCGAGGGGAGTGCATAAATATTGGAGTGGGTAACATTATTGGTACGGCTCGTTTGCTTACCCGTTACCCTTCTGCTATAGATGTCGCCCTCAATTTATGGATGGCACGGGTAGCGTGCTGAATTAGGAGACAGGGCATGCCAACAGGCGAAAACAGGAAATCTCTGGGCCCCCTGGCCATTGCGGGTGTCGCGCCTTACCAGGAAAAGCCGGGTGAGGAGTACATGAATGACCAACAAAAGGCGCATTTTCGCAAGATCCTGGGTGCCTGGCGCAACCAACTGATGCAGGAAGTTGATCGTACCGTCGACCATATGAAAGACGAGGCTGCCAACTTCCCGGATCCCGTGGATCGTGCCGCGCAAGAAGAAGAGTTCGCTCTTGAACTGCGTACCCGCGACCGTGAACGCAAGCTGATCAAGAAGATCGAGAAGACCTTGCAGCTGCTTGAAGACGATGATTTCGGTTACTGCGAACACTGCGGTATCGAGATCGGTATCCGTCGTCTGGAAGCCCGTCCGACTGCCGACCTCTGTGTCGATTGCAAGACGCTGGCCGAGATCAAGGAAAAACAGATGGCCGGTTGATCCCGACCCTCTGGTATATGAAAAAGGGAGCTCGCGGGCTCCCTTTTTTATTGAGCTTTTGGCGGTCGCCCCCCAGAATGCAGCCTCAATGAATCGCTTATCCGAACAGCCATGCCCGTGAATTCCCCGTCCTCATCCCTTGCGCGTCCTTATGTCGGCCGCTTTGCTCCCTCACCTTCCGGCCCACTTCACTTCGGTTCGCTGATCGCCGCCCTCGGCAGCTTTTTGCAGGCCAGATCGCAGCAGGGGCGCTGGCTGGTGCGCATCGAAGATATCGATCCGCCGCGGGAGATGGCGGGGGCGGCTGACCTGATCCTCAAGACCCTTGAGGCATATGGCCTCGAGTGGGATGGGGAGGTGATGTTCCAGAGTGCGCGCCACGGCCGTTATGACGAGATCATCGACCAGCTCTATCGGGTTGGCGATCTCTACTGGTGTCGCTGTACCCGGCGCGAAATCATGGCGAGCGGTGGCTTTTACAACGGCCACTGCCGCACTCTCGGGCTGACGGCAGAGGGATGTGCCGCCCGGCTGCGCCAGCACCATCCGGTCTACCACTTCGATGATCGCTTGCAGGGCCATATTGCGGTCCCGGCGGCGCTCGCCGAGGAGGATTTCATTATCCGCCGCCGCGACGGGCTCTACGCCTACAACCTGGCGGTGGTGGTGGATGATATGGACAGCGGCATCACCGAGATAGTACGCGGCGCCGATCTGCTGGAGCCCACAGTGCGCCAGATTGCCCTCTACCAGACCCTGGGGGCACCGGTGCCCGACTGGGTACATTTGCCGCTGGCGGTGCTGGCCGATGGCAACAAGCTCTCCAAGCAGAACCATGCGCCGGCGCTGGCGCTCGATGAGGTGCGACCGGCCTTGTGGCAGGCACTGCACTTCCTCGGTCAGTGCCCCCCCCCCGAACTGATGACAAGCCGGATCGACGAGATCATCGGGTGGGGCATCGCCAACTGGCGGCTCGAACGGGTGCCCGCCAGCGAGAAGATCCCGTTGGACCTTGAGTAAAGAGAACCGGTTTTCGTGTAATAGGATGTGAGCTGGGCGCAGATAGANGCCAGCGAGAAGATCCCGTTGGACCTTGAGTAAAGAGAACCGGTTTTCGTGTAATAGGATGTGAGCTGGGCGCAGATAGACCGCGATTTTCGCTGGCAGATGGTTTCATGCGGGATCAATTGTCAGCACGGTTTTTCATTTGGTCAGGTGTGAGCTATGCACAGGTAGACCGCTATTTTTTGGCCCGGTTTGATTCAAATGAGCTGAAGTAACCGCATGGTTTTTCATTTGGTCAGGCGTGAGCTATGTGCAGATTGACCGCTATTTTTGCTGGCGACCTGTTTCATTCGGGATCAATTGTCAGCACGGTTTTTCATTTGGTTAGGCGTGAGCTATGCACAGGTAGACCGCTATTTTTTGGCCCGGTTTGATTCAAATGCGCTGAAGTAACCTCATGGTTTTTCATTTGGTCAGGCGTGAGCTATGATAGGCCGCTATTTTTTGGCCTCCCGTCAATTTAGAAGTCATGAAGAGGTGTACCATTTTTTCCCAGATCGCAAACTTTTGCCGCAAGGTGCTCGGCAAGGAAGATGGCGAGCAGCCGGTGGAATCCCCCATTCCAGCCCGTGTCGCCGGTCAACGTCGTACCTTAAGCCGTGATCAGCACCCTGTTTCGCGCAAAGAGATCAGCGAGAATGCCCTCAAGGTGCTCTATCGCCTGAACAAAGGGGGCTATGAGGCCTACCTGGTCGGCGGCGGAGTCCGGGATATTCTGCTCGGGAAGACGCCCAAGGATTTCGACATCGCAACCGATGCGACGCCGGAGCAGATCAAGGCGCTGTTCAGCAACTGCCGCCTGATTGGCCGTCGTTTCCGCCTTGCCCACATTGTCTTTGGTCGTGACGTGATCGAAGTGGCCACCTTCCGGGGTCACCACCATCAGGTCAATACCAGCAAACATGTGTCGGCCCAGTCTGATGAAGGCATGCTACTGCGCGACAACGTCTACGGCACCATCGAAGAGGATGCCGAGCGCCGCGACTTTACCGTCAACGCCCTCTACTACAGTGCCAAAGATTTCACCCTGCACGATTTCGAAGGGGGTCTGGAAGATCTGGCCGAGCGCAAGCTTGAGCTGATCGGTGATCCCGAGACCCGTTATCGTGAGGATCCGGTGCGGATGCTGCGCGCCGTGCGCTTTGCCGCCAAGCTGGACATGACCATCAGCCCGCGTACCGCCGCCCCCATCAAGGAGCTGGCGCCGCTGCTGCAAGACATCCCTGCTGCTCGCCTGTTTGAGGAGACCCTCAAGCTGTTCCTGGCTGGCGACGGTCTGGCGACCTACAAGTTGCTGCGCGAGTATGGCCTGTTCCAGCAGCTGTTCCCGCAAGTGGCGGCGCTGTTTACCCCGCACGGCAACTCGCCCTGTGAGCAGCTGATCGAGCTGGCGCTGATCGATACCGACACCCGTGTCCGTGAAGATAAACGCGTCACTCCCGCCTTCCTCTACGCCACCCTGCTGTGGGGCGCTGTCGAGGCCCGTGGTCGGGTACTGGAGAACGAGAGCGGCCTGCCCTGGTATGACGCCTTCATGCTGGCGATCAACGAGGTGCTGGACAATCAGGTGCGGATCATCGCCGTTCCTCGCCGTTTCACCACCGATGTCCGCGACATCTGGGCACTGCAACAGCGTCTGACCCGTCGTCAGGGCAAGCACCCCGAGCGCGCCATGGAGCATCCCAAGTTCCGCGCGGCGTACGACTTCCTGTTGCTGCGCAACCGGGTCGAGCGTGGTCTCGGCGAGCTGGCCAGCTGGTGGGAGCGCTATGTCGCCTCCAATCCGGATGTGCGCCCGCAACTGCAGCGCGAAGCGACCCGCCGCCCGGCGAGCGGTGAGCGTGCCCCGGCCGGTGAGGCCCGCAGCAACGATGGCGAGAAGCGCAGCAGCAACAGCCGCAACCGTCGTCGCCCCCGTCGCCGCAAACCGAAAGTGGCCGAGTGACAACAGACGTGATGACCGAGGTCTTCATCGCCATAGGTTCCAACCTGTCTGACCCGCTGGGTCAGGCTCGTCGCGCCGTCGCCGCGTTGGGCCGGTTGCCGGAATCTGTGCTGGTGGAGGCCTCGTCGTTTTACAGCAGCCGCCCCATGGGCCCTGCTGACCAACCGGACTACGTCAATGCCGTAGCCCGGCTTAACACCCGGCTCGCGCCCCTTGCGCTGCTGGATCAATTACAAAAAATCGAGCTGGAACAGGGACGTGTGCGCAAGGATGAGCGGTGGGGACCGAGAACGCTGGATCTCGATCTGCTGCTCTATGGGGATCAGGTGATCAACCATGAGCGCCTGATCGTACCCCACTACGGCATGAAGGAGCGGGAGTTCGTGCTGCTGCCCCTTGCCGAAATTGCGCCTGCTCTGGTGCTGCCCTGCGGCACCCCGCTCGCCCGACTGGTTGCCCGCTGCCCGCACAATGATTTGGCCATCATTGCCCCGCGTGCAGACGTACAGGAGCCTCTATGAGCAAGATCACCACCGCCAGCCTGCTGAAAATGAAGCAGGATGGTCAAAAGTTCACCGCCATCACCGCCTATGATGCCACCTTTGCCAAGCTGTTCGACGACGAGGGCGCGCACGTGCTGCTCATCGGCGATTCGTTGGGCATGGTGCTGCAAGGGGGTCAGGATACCCTGGCGGTCAACATGGATGAGATGGTCTATCACACCCGCTGTGTGGCGCGCGGTGCCAGCAAGGCACTGGTGGTCGCCGACATGCCGTTCATGAGCTACGCCACGCCGGAGCAGACTTACCAGAATGCGGCCCGCCTGATGGCGGCCGGTGCCCGCATGGTGAAGATGGAAGGGGGCGACTGGCTGTGCGACTCCATCCGCCACCTCACCCGCAACGGGGTGCCGGTGTGTGGTCACCTCGGCCTCACCCCGCAATCCGTCCATGTCTTTGGCGGCTTCAAGGTGCAGGGGCGCGACGAGTTTCAGGCGCAAGAGATCTACCGTCAGGCCCTCGAACTGCAAGCGGCCGGTATCCAGCTGCTGGTGCTCGAGTGTGTGCCCACTGCGCTGGCCGAGCGCATCACCAAGGCGCTGCGCATCCCGGTGATCGGCATCGGTGCCGGTCCCGCGACCGATGGCCAGATCCTGGTGATGCACGATGCCTTTGGCGTCACCTCCGGCTATGTGCCCAAGTTCACCAAGAATTTCCTGGCCGAGACCGGCGATGTGCGTGCCGCCATCCGCCTCTATGTCCAGCAGGTGAGCGAGGGAAGCTTCCCCGGCCCGGAGCACTGCTTCAACTGATCCTGGCGGTTGCACGATGGGGGCTGCGGCCCCCGTCTCTGCTTGTCAGCCTCGTACAGTTAATCCCTATAGCTAATCCGTATCTTATTGATTCATCTAAAGGTGAACTGCTGATGTTGGTCGTAAATAATCCCGTCGTTCTGCGTGAGCAGATTAGCCAATGGCGCCGTGAAGGGCGAGCCATCGCATTCGTGCCCACCATGGGCAACCTGCATCAGGGCCACCTGACGCTGGTGAAAGAGGCGCACAGCCACGCCGAGAAGGTGGTGGTCAGCATCTTCGTCAACCCGATGCAGTTCGACAAGGCCGAGGATCTCGCCAACTACCCGCGTACTCTGGAGCAGGATTGCGCTGCGCTGGAAGTCGCCGGCGTCGACATGGTATTCACCCCGACCCCGGAGATCATGTATCCGCAGGGGCTGGCGAGCCAGACCTTCGTCGAAGTGCCGGGCCTCTCCGGCCTGCTGGAAGGGGCGCTGCGCCCCGGTCACTTCCGTGGGGTCAGCACCGTCGTCACCAAGTTGTTCAATCTTGTGCAGCCGGACGTGGCCTGCTTTGGCCAGAAGGATTACCAGCAGCTGGCGCTTATTCGCAAGATGGTGGCCGACATGGCGATGCCCATCGAGATCGTCGGTGTGCCGACCGTGCGGGCCGAAGACGGGCTGGCGCTCTCCTCGCGCAACGGCTACCTGACTGCCGCCGAGCGGGCCATTGCCCCCGAGCTGGCGCGCACCATGAACTGGATCGCCGAGCAGATTGAAGCGGGTGACCACCACCTGCCGTCGCTGGTGGCGCAGGCCAGTCAGCGTCTCGACAATGCCGGTTTCCGTACCGATGCCATCGACATCGTCGATGCTGCCACACTCGAGTCCGCCACTGACGAGAGCGCGCAGCTGGTGATCCTGATGGCCGCTTATCTTGGCAAGGCCCGCCTTATCGACAACCAAGTGGTCACGCTGCAGCAAGCCTGAGCCCGCCACAACCAGGAGGACCCCATGTCCAAGAAGGTTTACTGCATTGCCCAATTCCTGCCGAAACCCGGTCAGGAGCAAGCCCTGTTTCAGGTGCTGCAGGCGCTCGAGCCCAATACCCTGCGTGAGGATGGTTGCCTGCAATATCGGGTGACCCGCCACATCCCGAGTCCGTTTGCCGAGGGGGAGAGCTTCCCCATCGTGTTCAACGAGATTTGGCAAGATATGGCGGCCTTTGAAGCCCACTGCCAGCGCGCCGAGATCACCGCGTTCTTCGAGCGTTACTGCCTGGCCGATGATGGTTTGGCCGCCAAGTGGAATGTCTGCGTCTATAGCGACGAACCCGAACAGTACGACGCCCCCGTAAAGAAGTAATTCCCCCGATTGCCAGCGGACGCCCCCTCGGGCGTCCGCTGCTTTTTCACGCCTGCCATTTGGCGTTTTCCCCCGCGACTCTGCTCGCACCCGTTGTTTTCTCTCTCCACAATCGGCCCTGATGGCCGCTACAGGTGTTTATTTATGTTTACCTTGTTTGCTTCGTTGCTCTTCTGTCTGCTCTGTTTTGCCCTGACCCGACTGCCCGCCACGGTGCCGCTGTCGCGCAAGGTGCTCGCCGGTCTGCTGCTGGGGGGGCTGTTTGGTCTCGGTCTGCAACTGGGCTGGGGCGCCGATGATGCCGGTGTCCAGCAGACCCTGGAGTGGGTCAATATCGTTGGCGGCGGCTATGTCAGCCTGCTCAAGGTGGTGATGATGCCACTGGTGTTCACCTCCATCCTCTCCGCCATCAACAAGCTGGAGCAGGCCCAGTCCCTCGGCAAGATCAGCGCCGTGCTGATCGGCTCCATGCTGACGCTGGTGATGATTGCCGGTGTGGTGGGGATGACCATCACCCATCTGAGCGGTCTCACTGCCGAGGGGCTGTTGAGCCACGGTAGCGACAGCGCCGCCCTGCAACAGAGCATGAGCACCATCGACAGTGCCCAGACCCTGCCCGCCCTGCTGCTCTCGCTGGTGCCCACCAACTTTGCCGCCGACATGGCGGGTAGTCGAGGTCTCTCGGTGATCGGGGTGGTCATCTTCACCGTGCTGGCCGGGGTGGCCCTGCTGCAGCTGAAGGCGGAGCACCCGGAGGCGGGGGCTCGCGCCGCCGTGGCCATCGACACCCTGCAACTGTGGGTGATGAAGATGGTGCGGGTGGTGATTGCGCTCACCCCCTATGGCGTGATGGCGCTGATCGCCCGGGTGGTGGCTCACTATCCCCTGAGCGAGATCCTCAATCTGCTCGGCTTTATTCTGGTCTGCTACGTCGCCATTCTGGCGATGTTTGCGGTACACATGGTGATCCTGCTGCTGCTCGGCCAGAACCCGCTGCATTATTTGCGGGAAGTGTGGGGCGTGCTCACCTTCGCCTTTATCTCCCGCAGCAGCGCCGCCTCAATTCCGCTCAGCATCGAGACCCAGCAACGTCTTGGGGTGCCCGCCAGCATCGCCAATTTTGCCGCCTCGTTCGGTGCCAATCTGGGTCAAAACGGCTGCGCCGGTATCTATCCGGCCATGATGGTGGCGATGATTGCCCCCATGCTCGGCATCAACCCCTTCGATCCCCTGTTCCTGCTGACCCTGCTGCCGGTCATTGCGCTCGGCTCCATCGGGGTGGCTGGCGTCGGCGGTGGTGGCACCTTCGCCGCGCTGATCGTGCTCTCCACCCTCAACTTCCCCATCGCGCTGGTGGGGGTGATGATCGCCATCGAGCCGCTGGTGGACATGGGCCGTACCGCCCTCAACGTCAACGGCTCCATCATGGCGGCGATGATCACCAAGCGGTTGCTGGGCAAACAGCAGCTGGCCGAGACGCAGGTGTTGGAGCAGCAGGCCGCCAGCTAACCCCGAGCGTTACCCAATATGAAAGAAGCCCGCAGTTGCGGGCTTCTTTATGTCGGCTGTGTTGCCCTGTGGGCAGGCGCGCTTACTCGGCAGAGACGGGGTAACCGGCGCCTTTCCAGGCGAAGATACCGCCCGGCACCCGATAGACCTGCTGATAGCCCTGAGTCACCGCCCAGGCGGCGGCGTTGTGGCTGCGACCGCACTTGACGAAGCCGCAGTAGATCACCACAGGGCGGGACTTGTCTTCACCCAACAGCGCCTGGAACTGCTCCGCCGTGGCGCTCCCCTCGACGATCTCGCTCCAGTTGTCGCCGGACTTGGCCTCCTTCACGAAGACAAAGTTCTTGGCGCCCGGGATGTGCTCTTTCTTGTAGGAGTCCTCATAGGGCATGGTGTCGATGATCACCAGCTCCTCGCCCTTATCCATCCGGGTCTTCAGCTCGGCCACGGTCAGCAGCTGATAGCCCCCTTGCTGTGTCTCTTGCGCCAGTTGCACCGCCGACTGCTCCAGCTTTACCTCCTGCTCGAACTGGTTGTCGCCACAGCCACCGAGGGCAAAACTGGCGGCGATCAGCGAGGCCAGCAGGGTGCGGGATCGCAATGTCATCATGTCACTACTCCTTTGGAACGGAAAAAACGGGGCGGGAAGTTCGCAGCAGGGCGCCCGCAAGCGTCAGTAGCAGCAGATCCCGCAGGATGGCTTCTGGCAGCGAGCTGAGATCAGCCTTGCCAAGACAGCCGCAAGAGATGTCGAGGCCGATAGCAACGCCATAGCCCAACACCGGAATAAACAGGGCGAGCAGCCCGATCACCAGCCACAATCCCCAGCGCCGGTTGGCAATGACCGCGAGTCCGGCGCAGAGCTCCAGCGCGATCAGCCCCCAGGCCACCGGCGGGATCAGTGACGGCCAGATCAGCCCGAAGGCCGCGATCTGTTCGACAAACAGGGCGGGGGATACCAGCTTGAACCCGGCCGAGGCGACGAAGAAGCCACCCAGTGCCAGATTGGCCAGCATGCGCAACAAAGCAGGCATGTTCTACCTCTTTATAGAGAGGGATGAATTCTAACAATTCCCGATTGAGCCGCAATGGCTAACCCCATGCAAGACCACATAAATCTCTATTTTGCGGGGAAAGGGTCGGTACTGGGTATGAACGCCGCAGTCCCGACCCTTATTGCAATCAGGCGAACTGGGGTAGCCACTGACGTTGGGCGGCGTACATCTCGTCGAACATCTGCTGGATCTGCTCCAGGGTACAGACGGTGGCGGTGACCGGATCGAGGGCCAGCGCGTAGCGGGCAGCATCGAGATCGCCGGTCAGGGCCGCCTGCACGATCAGCTCCTGCACCGCAGTGTTGCTCTTGCACAGGCTGGCGCACTGGGTCGGCAGTCGCCCCATCGCCTGCGGTTGCAGTCCCTTCTCATCGACCCAGATCGGCACCTCCACCACGCAGTCGGCGGGCAGGTTCTCCACCAGCAGTCCCTCGGGCTGGCAGTTGGCCAGATTGCCGTTGATGCGGGTGCGCTCGCCGCTCACCATGGCGTGGATCAGCTTGGGCCCGTTGAGCATGTTGGGGGCGATGACGAAGGGTTTTTCCCCCGCCAGCTGGGCGGCGATCTCCGCCTTGCCGGCAGCGTGGACCTGCTCTTCCAGGGCCAACAGATTCCAGCGTTGGGGCAGGAAGTGGTTGATCATCGCCTCGTTCTTGCGGAAATAGGGCAGGTAATCGCTGCAGTGCCAGTGGTTCTCGGTACACCAGAGGCCAAAGAACTTCAGCACTTCGCAGCGCACGCCGTCCGCCTCGCGGGTTTTCGGATCATTCACCAGCGCCCGGATCTTCGGCTGCATATCTTCGCCATGGATGGCAAAGCGGGTGATCCAGGTCATGTGGTTGATCCCGGCGAACTCGTACTCCACCTCGGCGGGTACATCGTGATACATCAGGCGCTGCCAGCGTTCCGGGGTGGAGGGGTGATCCACCCAGGGGCCGACCCCCAGATAACCGGCCAGTTGGGCGACGGTGTAGCGCACTCCATAGCAGAGGCCGATGGACTGGATGGTACTTGCTTCTTTGGCGGCCCAGGTGAGGGGCGCCAGCGGGTTGGCGTAGTTGATGAAGAGAGCGTTCGGACAGAGTTCCTCCATATCCCGCAGGATCGCCAGCATAGGTGGAATGTGGCGCAGGGCGCGGAAGATGCCGCCCGGTCCCATGGTGTCGCCCACTTCCTGGATCACCCCGTATTTGGCCGGGATCGCCATGTCCAGCTTCCAGGGGGCGAGGCCGCCCACCTGAATGGCGCTGATGACGAAGTCCGCATGGCGAATCGCATCGCGCTGGCTGGTGGTCTGGCTCACCTGCATCGGCAGGCCGGATTGCGCCACCATCATGGTGATGAGACGGTGGCTCTGGGCCAGCACCTCGGGATTGAGATCCATCAACACCAGCTCGGTGCCCGCCATGGCGGGGTAGGAGAGCAGGGCCGAGACAATCTGGCGGGTAAACATGACGCTGCCAGCGCCAATAATGGTGATTTTGCTCATGTCAGAACCTTATTTGAAAAAACGGGAACGCCAGCGTCCCTGTTGAAGTTGCAGCATGCTGCCGTGGATCATCAGGGCGGCGAGGATCATCACCCCGTAGACCAGTCGGGTCCAGAAGCCGTCGAGACCGGCACTGATGATGCCCGCCTCCAGCATGCCGATGATGCAGGCGCCAAACAGGCTGCCCAGCAGAGTGCCTCTGCCCCCCAGTACCGAGGTGCCGCCAATGAACACAGAGGCAAACACCAGCAGCATGTAACCCTGCCCCTGATTGGGCCACCAACTGCTCATCTCGACGCTGATCAGCACCCCGACCAGCGCTGCGAGCAGCCCCATCAGCATGAAGAGGCCGAGCCGCATCCGGTTGACCGGCACCCCCATCAGGCGTGCAGCCTCCGGGTTGTCTCCGATGAAGTTGATATTGTCACCCAGCTCGTGATGAGCCAGCAGCAGCCAGAGCAACAGCGCTGCCAGCAGGCTCCAGAGGGCCTGGGCGGGCAGCCACTCCCACACTCTGCCAGTTAGCAGGGTATGGAGCAGGGTGTCGCGGATCTCGGGCAGGCTGAGGGCCAGCCCGTCGGCCAGCACAGTGGTGAGGCCGCCGATAAAGAACTGGGTGCCGATGGTGGCGATGATGGAGGGGATCTGGAACTGCACGATCAGCAGGGCGTTGAGCAGCCCGCACAGCAGCCCGCCCGCCATCGCCCCGAGCAGTGCCAGCAGCGGCGAGCCGGTGTGCTGGAACAGCCAGGCGAAGATAAATCCCCCCAGCGCGATGACCGCAGGAAAGCTCATGTCGATCTCGCGGGCGATGATCAACAGGGTCATGCCCAGCGCCAGCAGGATGGTCAGCGGAATGGTCGAGAGCAGGGAGGTGTAGATCCGGCCATGGAAAAAGGTGACCGGACTGATGCTGGCAAACAACCCCCACAGCAGCAGCAGGATCAGCCCGGTCAGTAAAGGCGCCCGATGGGCGAGCAGGAAGTGTCTCATTGGCTACCCCTTCTGACGGCATCGAGCAGCGCCTGTTGCAGGGCCGGGAGGGTCATGTCGGCTTTGTGGTACTGGGCGACGATGGCGCCCCTGTCCATGACCACGAAGCGGTCGGCGACCCGGTAGGCATCGGCCATGTTGTGGGTGATCAGCAGGCAGGCGCGGCCCTGGGCCCGCAACTGTTCGATAAAGCTGAGCACCTTCTCGACCTCACCGAGGGATAGGGCGGTGGTCGGCTCATCGAGGATCACCAGCCGGGCATCAAACAGCATGGCGCGGCCGATGGCCAGCCCCTGTCGTTCGCCGCCAGAGAGCAGGCTGACCGGCGCATCGACGTTGGCACCGATGCCACGAAAATGGAGCTCCCGCAGCAGCTCGGCGGCCCGGCATCGCTCTTCTTGCCGGTCGATAAAGCCCCAGCGATTGCGCAGATGGCGTCCCAGAAAGAGGTTGCGCCAGACGCTCTGCTGCTCGCCGAGGGCGCCGCTCTGATAGACGGTCTCGATGCCGAGCCGACGGGCGGTGGGCACATCGTAGCGATCGCCTGCCACCGTCTGCCCGGCAACGGTCAGGGTGCCGCTGCCGAACGGTTCGGCACCGGCAATGACCCGGATCAGGGTCGACTTGCCCGCGCCGTTGTCGCCAAGCAGGGCAACCACTTCACCCGCCCGCTGCTGGAAATGGATATCCCGCAGGGCCTGCACCGGGCCGAACCATTTGTTCAGCCCGTGCAGCTCGAGGGCCAGTGGCACCATTTAGCGCAAACCTTTGGCCGCCAGCGGGGCGATGAGCGCGATGTTGTCTTTGGTGACAAAACCGGCCCCGGTGTTGATGTCCAGACCGGCAAAGCCGTAACGCTCGCTCAGCACCAGCTGGACCACCGAGAGGTAACCCATCAGGTAGGGTTGGCAATCGGCTACCAGTTGCACATAACCGGACTGGATCCCGTCTGCGGTGGCGGGGGAGAGGCTGAAACCGGCGACAAACAGCTCACCGGGTTTGACGGCGGCGTTGCGCAGGAAGTTGCCCATCTGGGCGGTCAGGGCACCGTGATCCACCAGCACCATCTTCACGTCGGGGTGGGTTGCCAGATAGGAGGTGACGACCGGGGCACCCAGGGACGGGTCTTTGTCCACTTCCTGCGAGATCTGGATGAAGTCGACCTTCATACCCGCCTCTTCCAGGGTCTTGATCAGGCCACGGGTGGAGTCGCTGCGCTGGGCGATGTCCTTGATGCCCCACACCATGGCGCGGTCACCCTTCTTCAGGCCGCTGCGGCGCAGGGCCTCTTTGGCCAGATTGATGCCGCGGGTAGCGTTGTTGTCGCCCACGTAGCCAAAGCCGTTGCTCAATTCATCGGCCATGGTGCCGGAGAGCTCGGTGTCCACCGAGGTCACCTTGATCCCCTTGGTGATGGCGTCGGCAATCAGCGGCTGGTAGGCGCTGTCACCGGGGTGGCCCATCACCACGATGCCGGTGGGCTTGGCGGCCACTGCCTGCTTGAAGTTCTCGATCATTTTCTGGGGTTGCCAGTCGGAGTAGACCAGTCGCAGATCCACCCCCAGATCTTCAGCCGCCTGTTTGGCGCCATTCTGCACCACGGTGACGTAGGATTCGCCGACCGGGCCGCCGAGATCAAACCAGATGGTCATATCCTTGCCGGAGGGGGCCGCGCCCACCTGGGAGGCGAGCAGGCAGCCGGACATCAGCAGGCCGGTCAGCCAGCGTTTGGCCGTGTGAGTATTGCCAGTGTGGGTGTTGTGCATTGTGTTTCTCCTTGTTGTAAATGTGGGCGCGGTGGATCGCCTGCGGTGAGGCTCAGGCCATTCAAAGCGCCGGGTAAATGTGGTTGCTACCACGATCGGGTGTCGGGCGGTCAAATGGGGTGGTTCCTGCAGGCTCACGAGGCTGGATAGCGGGCCAGCTCCTGATAGTCGCCGTCCGCTTCGCAGCGAAAGACGGCGGCGGTTTCGCCGCACTGGCACCACAGCTGCCACTCGTCTGGCAGACAGTGGAGGCGAATGGCGAGGCCGCAGCCAGCGCTGAGCTGGCGTGGTACGTCGCAGACCCGAAACGACTGGCCGTGCTGCTCCAGCCGCTTGCGCAGCCTGACCGTGCCGAGGGTGGAGTGGAACAGGTAGAGGAACTCCTGATTCATGGTTTGGCTCCCGTGCTGGCGCGCGCGCCAAACAGCGCGGCCCCCAGCGCACCGGCAAACTGGGCATCCGGATGGGTGGCGACCTCGCAGCCCAGCCCTTCTGCCAGATAGTGGCGGAAGGTGGCGCAGTGGCTGACGCCGCCAGTAAAGAGCACCGTCGGTCTGGCGCCGAGGCGGCCGATGAAGTTGGCACTGCGCCGGGCCATGGATCGGACGATGCCAGCGAGGATAGACTCGGCCGGAATACCCGCCGAGCGCAGGCTGATCGCCTCCGACTCGGCAAACACGGTACACATGCTGCTGATGTCGTGGGGCTCTGCGCCCTCCAACAGCTCGTCGAGCTGCTCGACTCGCGCCCCCAGGGTGCGGGTGATCACCTCGAGAAAGCGGCCGGTACCGGCGGCGCATTTGTCGTTCATCAGAAAGTCGGTGAGGTTGCCGTCGCCATCAAGCTGGATCACCTTGCTGTCCTGCCCGCCGATGTCGATGACGGTGTGTACCGATGGACAGAGCAGGCGGGCACCCAGCCCGTGGCAGGAGATCTCGGTGACCCGGCGATCGGCGAACGACGCCAGATCCCGGCCATAGCCGGTCAGGGTCAGGTGGGGGCGCTCTGGCAAATCGGCCGAGAGCTCCTCCCAGCCTTGCTCGATGGCGGCCAGCGGACGAAAGGGGGTCGGCACCAGAAAACGGCGGACGATACGCCCGCCATCCCGGCTGTCGAACAGGATCCCCTTGGTCGCGGTGGAGCCCGAGTCAATCCCGATGGAGAGTGACACGGCGCCTCCTCACAGCATTTCGATAAAGGCAGCCAGCCGGGTCGCCAGTTGTCCCTTGTCGGCGCTGGAGTAGTCGGTTTCGACCGCCATGTAGGGGATGCCGTGGCGTTCGCGCACATGGCGCTTGATGGCGAGCGACTCCACCGCATAGGTGTGGCAGGCCTGCAGTATCACATCGATCACCCCGTCAGCCTGATACTCCTCCACCATCTGGCTCAGCAGATTCATGCGCTGGTGGTTGGGGGAGATGCAGGAGCAGCCGATGGCCAGATACTTGTCGGTCAGGGCATCGAACAGGTCGCCCTCTTCCCTGACGCACTGCTCGGTCGCCTTGGCGCCGGTGCAGTTCTCGTAACCCACCACCCAGCCGCCGTGCTCCTCGATGAGGCGTACCACCTTGTCGGCAGCGCCGCCGATGGGACAGCCGGTGATGAGGATGCGCGGGCGGGCATCGAGCCGCTTGCCTTCGGCATAGTCGGCCTTGATGCGGCGGGTCATCTCCTGCAGCTCGCCGATAAGCTGCTCCTTGTCGAAGCGGAAGGTGGCGCCATATACCACCTTGAGGATGTCGGTGCCGCTCAGCGCCGGCGGGTTGAGCTGACCCAGCCGATAGAAGTCGGCCAGCGCGCGGCGCTCGCGGTTCTTCAGCACGATGGCGTCGCGCAGTGCCTGCTCGCTGATGGGGTTGCCGAACTGCTGCTCCAGCAACTCCTTGAAGCGGACGATTTCGCTGCGCCACAGGGTGCGGGAGGCCTCGTCATCGGCGCGGTTGGGCAACTGCATCACATGCACCGGTTTGAACTCTGCCATGTACTCGTACATCTTCTTCTTGCCGTCGCAGGTGGTTTCCCCCACCACCAGATCGGAGAAGTAGAAGTAGGGGCACTTGTCGGTCTTGCCGAACCCGTAGCTGCTCTTGATGAGCGGGCAGAGGTTGCGGGGCAGATCCTTTTCGGCCTCCTCGATGGTCTCGTCGCTGGTGGAGCAGAGCGATACCACCACGGCGCCGGCGGCTATCGCCACCTCCTGCGGCATAAAGGTGCAGTAGGTACCGATCAGGGGGATCTGTCGCTCCTTGAGTGCCATTACAGCCAGAAAGCCCTGACGACGGGCATCTGAAAAACTCTCGAAAATGGCTGGCAACTCGGTGATCAGTGACATAAGCGATCCTGTCCTGCTGGGAAATGAGAGAGAGGAAGAGGCCGTCCATCACGGCTCTTCCAACCGCGGGAATTATACCTTTGGGGGTAATCCGAAAATTGCGGTGGATCACAAGGTGCCGGATAAAGCCTTAATAACAGGGAGGTTATCTGATGTGTGATGAAGATAGGAGGATGAGAATAAACAACGGGCACCGCGAGGTGCCCGTTGCATGTCATCAGTGACGCAGCCCGGTGCCCCGAGAGATGAGCCACCAGGCGATACCGTAGAGGGCCACGATAAAGCCGATGATGATGAGGTAGGCGGTGCCGAGCGGCACGTCGGAGATACCGAGAAAGCCGTAGCGGAACGCGTTCACCATGTAGATGATGGGGTTCACCTGGGAGACACCTTGCCAGAACGGGGGCAGCAGGCTGATGGAGTAGAACACCCCGCCCAGATAGGTGAGCGGCGTCAGTACGAAGGTGGGGATGATGCTGATGTCGTCGAAGGTCTTGGCAAACACCGCGTTGATGAGGCCTCCCAGCGAGAAGAGGATGGCGGTCAGCAGCACGGTCACGCAGACGCTGAACAGATGGTGGATCTGCAGCGGCACGAAGAACAGCGACACCAGGGTGACGATGAGGCCGACACAGAGGCCGCGCGCCACGCCACCGCCGACGTAGCCGGCGATGATGACGTAGTTGGGCACCGGCGCGACCAGCATCTCCTCGATATTGCGCTGGAACTTGGCGCTGAAGAAGGAGGAGGCGACGTTGGAGTAGGAGTTGGTGATCACCGACATCATGATGAGGCCGGGCACGATGAACTCCATGTAAGTGAAACCGCCCATGTCACCGATGCGCGAACCGATCAGGTTGCCGAAGATGACGAAGTAGAGGCTCATGGTGATGGCTGGCGGCACCAGGGTCTGGATCCAGATCCGGGTAAAGCGGCTCACCTCTTTGGCCAGAATGCTCTTGAAGGCGATGTAATAGATGGCCAGATTCATGCTTTTCTCCCCTCTTCGACCAGATTGACGAACAGCTCTTCCAGCCGGTTGGCCTTGTTGCGCATGCTCACGACCTGCACCTGCTGGTTCGACAGCTGCTCGAACAGGCTGTTGAGTGACTGGCTCTTGTCGAGATCCACCTCGAGGGTGCGCTCATCCTGCATGCGGCCGTTGAACTCTGGCACCTCAGGTACGGCAGAACCTGGCGCAAGGTCGAGCAGGAAGGTCTCGCGACCCAGCTTGCCCAGCAGATTTTTCATGCTGGTGTTCTCGATCAGACGCCCCTTGTCGATGATGCCGATGTTGCGGCAGAGCATCTCGGCCTCTTCCAGATAGTGGGTGGTGAGGATGATGGTGACGCCCTGCTCGTTGAGATCCTTGAGGAAGGTCCACATGGAGCGGCGGATCTCGATATCGACCCCGGCGGTCGGTTCATCGAGGATCAGCAGTTTGGGCTCGTGCATCAGGGCGCGGGCGATCATCAGACGGCGCTTCATGCCGCCGGAGAGGGTGCGGGCAGGCATGTCGCGCTTCTCCCACAGATCGAGCTGGCGCAGGTACTTCTCGGCGCGGATCTTGGCTTCCGCCTTGGGTACGCCGTAGAAACCGGCCTGATGGGTGACAATCTGGATCACTTTCTCGAACTGGCTGAAGTTGAACTCCTGCGGCACCAGCCCGAGCTGAGCCTTGGCCTGTTCCAGATCGCTGTCGATGTCGTAGCCAAACACCTTTACCTTGCCGGCGCTCTTGTTCACCAGCGAGCTGATGACGCCGATGGTGGTGGACTTGCCCGCGCCGTTCGGGCCGAGCAGGGCGAAGAAATCCCCCTGCCTGACGGTAAGATCGATGCCTTTAAGGGCTTCGACGCCCCCCTGATAGGTCTTTTTCAGGCCGCTGATTTCCAGTGTGTTCATTGCAACCTCTGTGATGGTTGAATCCGGCTCGATACAGAAAAGGCGGCCAAGGCCGCCTGCACAGAGTAAAGGGCACAAGGCCGCTTCACCCGTGATATTCCTGAACCTGGCTTACTCCTGGGGTACCACTTTGCCGATAAACGGCAGGTTGCGGTACTTCTGGGCGTAGTCGATGCCACAGCCGACCACGAATTCGTCTGGAATGGCGAAGCCAATCCAGTCGACCGGCACCTGCACTTCGCGGCGGGAGGGTTTGTCCAGCAGGGTGCAGATGGCCAGGGATTTCGGCTCGCGCAGGGAGAGGATCTCGCGCACCTTGTTGAGGGTGTAACCGGTGTCGATGATGTCTTCCACGATCACCACATCCTTGCCCTTGATGTCATCGTCCAGGTCTTTGAGAATGCGCACGTCACGGGTGCTGTGCATGCCGGAGCCGTAGCTGGAGGCGGTCATGAAGTCCAGGGTGATGGGCAGCTGGCACTGGCGGCAGAGGTCAGCCAGGAAGATGCAGGAACCGCGCAGCAGCGCAATCATCACGACTTCGTCAGAACCCTGATAGCGGGCGGTGATCTCTTCACCCAATTTGGCGATCCGGGCGGCTACTTCAGCCTCGGAGATCATCACCTCGACGGTGTGTTTCATCACTTACTCCCATAAGGCCAAAGGGGATTTGGCCGTTCATGAATATCAAAACCGATGATTCTACCACTCATGTCGAAGGGTGCTAGAGATACGTGGTGCTTTTATCGGCTTATTTTAATTGATAGAGTTAGCAGGCACTCAGGCATGATTAGTTAAAATACTATAAACACCATAATCAATAACTATTAGATGATAAAAACTATGGAACCACGCGCAGAAATAAGACGTCGTACCCGGCTGTCGCCGGAAGCTCGTCGCTCCCAATTGATGGAATGTGCCATCGAGGTGTTCTCCCGTCGCGGCATTGGCCGTGCCGGTCACGCCGAGATTGCCGAACAGGCCAAGGTCTCTGTGGCTACCGTCTTCAACTATTTCAACACCCGCGAGGAGTTGGTTGATGAGGTGCTGGCCGAGATCGAACGCTTTGTGAACCAGATGCTGTCGCAGGCATACGGTGACCAGGGCTCCATTTTCGACAAGATCCAGCGTCATGTACGCCTCTCTGTCGATGCCGCCTACGATCAACCGGATTATGCCGGTATCTGGCTGGAGTGGAGTTCATCAGTTCGGGAAGAGGTATGGCCCCGCTATACCCGGCTGCTCGATCAGTGCCTTGAGCTGATCGCCAGCGAGCTGCAAACCGCCATGGATGCAGGGGAGATCACCAGCGTGCTGTCGGCACAGGATCTGGCCCGCTCTTTGACCGGTTTTGGCTATGTGATGATGCAGATGATCAATCAACCCAAGCGCCCGGCGCGCGAAGAGGTGACTGATTTCCTGTTCAAGTACGTGACGGCACCTATTCAGGCTTGCTGATACGGCTTAACGAAAAAAGGCGCCCCTCATCGAGGGGCGCCTTTTTTTATCCGGTTTGTCTGGCTAGCTCAGCCGTGGCCATAGCCCCAGCGGTTGGTCAACTCATGCTCGACACCGAGATGATCGAGGATGCGGGCGACCATAAAGTCCACCAGATCCTCGATACTTTTCGGCTCATGATAGAAACCGGGCGCGGCAGGCATGATGGTCACCCCGAGCCGCGCCAGTTTCAGCATGTTCTCCAGATGGATCGCCGAGAAGGGGGTTTCGCGGGGCACCAGGATCAGCTGGCCGCGCTCCTTGATCACCACATCCGCCGCCCGCTCCAGCAGGTTGTCCGAGGTGCCGTTGGCAATGGCCGAGACGGTGCCCATGGAGCAGGGGCAGACCACCATCTGTTTCGGTGCCGCCGAGCCGGAAGCCACCGGCGAGAACCACTCCTCCTTGCCGCAAGCCACGATCTGCCCCTCCTTGGCGCCATATTGGCGGCAGAGATAGGCAGAGAGCTCTTTCGGCGAGCCGGGCCACTCCTGCTGCTGCTCGGTCTTGAGTACTACTCTGGCCGCCGAGGAGGCGAGCAGGTAGACCCGATAGTCCGCCTGCACCAGACACTGGAGCAGGCGCAGGGCGTAGGGGGCGCCGGAGGCACCGGTCAGCGCCAGGGTGATCGCTTTGTTCATAGTTCGCCGTGGTAATCCTTGAGGCGGGCGATCAGCTTGTCATGAATGCCGCCGAAGCCGCCGTTGCTCATGATCAGAATATGGTCGCCATCGCGGCTCTCGGCCACCAGCCGGTTGATCAGGGTTTCCAGATCGTTGAACACCTTGGCGGGTCGGGTCATATGGGCGGTCACTTCCCCGAGATCCCAGCCGATGTTGGGCGGCTGGAAGAAGAACACCTCATCGGCGCCATCGAAGCAGCCAGCCAGCTCCTCCTTGTGGACCCCCAGCTTCATGGTGTTGGAGCGTGGCTCCAGCACCGCCAGAATGCGGGCCTCGCCCACCTTGGCGCGCAGGCCGCCGAGGGTGGTCTCGATGGCGGTGGGGTGGTGGGCAAAGTCGTCATAGACGCTGATGCCAGCTACCTCGCCCTTGAGCTCCATCCGCCGCTTGGGGGATTTGAACTGGCAGAGCGCCGCGATGCCATGCTCCACCATGACACCGGCATGGCGGGCGGCCGCGATGGCCATCAGGCCGTTGTTGACGTTGTGTTCGCCGATGCACTCCCAGTGCACCTCGCCCTGTTTTTCGCCATCCAGCCAAACTTCGAAGGCGGAGCCGTCATCGGCCAGTTTGACCGCCTTCCACTTGGCGTCGTCCTGACCGACCAGCTCCACTTCGCTCCAGCAGCCCATCTTGCGCACGGCGGTGAGGTTGTCATCGGCTTGCGGGAACAGCACCCGGCCATTGCTCGGTACGGTGCGCATCAGGTGGTGGAACTGGCGCTGGATGGCGGCGAGATCCGGGAAGATATCCGCGTGGTCGAACTCCAGGTTGTTCATCACCAAGGTGCGCGGGTGGTAGTGGACGAACTTGGAGCGCTTGTCGAAGAAGGCGCAGTCATACTCGTCCGCTTCGATGACGAAGAAGGGGGCGGAGCCCAAGCGGGCCGAGACCGGGAAGTTGCCCGGCACGCCGCCGATCAGGAAACCGGGCTCCAGCTTGGCGTACTCCAGCACCCATGCCAGCATGCTGGCGGTGGTGGTCTTGCCGTGGGTGCCGGCAACGGCCAGTACCCAGCGATCCTGCAGCACGTGCTCCAGCAGCCACTGGGGGCCGGAGATATAGGGCAGATTGCGGTCCAGCACATATTCAACACAGGGGTTGCCGCGGCTCATGGCGTTGCCGATCACCACCAGATCCGGCGCCGGATCGAGTTGGGAGGGGTCATAGCCTTCGGTCAGTTCGATGCCCTGTTGCTCGAGCTGGGTACTCATGGGGGGATAGACGTTGGCATCCGAACCGGTCACCCGGTAACCAAGCTGTTTTGCCAACACCGCCAGACCACCCATAAAGGTGCCGCAGATCCCGAGAATGTGAATATGCATACCGCTTCCTTTCGCAGTAAAGGGAAGTGCGCATTCTAGGGGGTGTTGCGGTGGTGGCACAAGCCGCACTCATGGTGAGAGACCCAAAGATGCGGCACTGGAGGCAGAAATCTTGTCACTGTTCTGGCGTGCGAGGCAGTAATGGGTGGGTCGGTTTTATTTGAGGCTTGATTTCGTGTCGCACTTTCTTACAATTCTTCGGTTTTGTGACGCACCCTACAGTTTTACCATATCGCCCTTTTCCAACGGAGAGTCCCCATGGGCAAGTTCCTGCTTTGCTATCTGGTCGGTGGTCTGGTGGCCATCAGTTGGGCTGCGTTGCCCGCTCATGGTCCTTGGGATCAGTGGGACCTCGCGATTTTTCATACCGTTAACGGCTGGCTCGGGCAGTCGCCGTTGTGGGCCGATCTGGTGGCTATCACCAATAACCGGCTGTTCGATCTGGCGGTACTGGCCTGCATGGGGCTGATCCTGGCCCGCTGTTTCTTCGCCCGGGATCTGGCGGGGCGTCGCCAGCTGGTGGCGATGGGCATTGTGATGCTGCTGAGTGCGCTGGCGATCAATCAGCTTGGTCATCAACTGCCGGTGGAGCGCCCCAGCCCGACTCTGATGGTGAGCGACGCCTTGCGAGTCACCCATCTCAGTGCGATCCCGACCAAGGACTCTTCCGGTGATAGCTTCCCGGGGGATCACGCCCTGTTCCTGATGATCTTCGCCGGTTTTGCCCTGCGCTATCTGCCGCGCTGGGCCGGTGTTAGTGCGCTGCTGATGGTGCCGATCTTTTCCGCGCCGCGCATTCTGGCGGGGGCCCACTGGTTTACCGACGTCTATGTCGGCGCACTGGGGCTGGCGACCCTCTGCCTGCCCTGGTTACTGCTGACCCCGCTGGCGGATCGGCTGATCGCGCGAATCGTTCCCTATCTCGCGCCATTGCCGTTGCTGCGCAGCCAGACCCACTGCCAGACCCGCTGATTGAGCGTCGCAAAATAAAACGCCCCGACATGAAAATGTCGGGGCGTTTTGTTATCAACCCGCTAGATCATCAGCCTTGATAGCCGTTCGGGTTGTTGCTTTGCCAGCGCCAGGTATCGACCATCATCTGCTCCAGACCGTGCTCTGCCTGCCAGCCCAGCTCGGCACGGGCCAGCGTCGGTTCGGCCCAGCACTCGGCGATGTCGCCCGGGCGACGGGGTTTGATCTGGTAGGGAATGGGGCGGCCGCTGGCGGCCTCGAACGCCTTGACCATCTCCAGTACTGAGTAGCCCTGACCGGTGCCCAGGTTGTAGGTGAAGACGCCTGTGTCACTCTTGATGCGGGCCAGTGCTTTGAGGTGACCGATGGCCAGATCTACCACATGGATATAGTCGCGCACGCCGGTACCGTCTGGCGTCGGGTAGTCATTACCAAATACCCCCAGCTCCTTGAGCTTGCCGACCCCCACCTGGCTGATATAAGGCAGCAGGTTGTTGGGAATGCCGTTGGGGTCTTCACCAATCAGGCCGCTCTCGTGGGCGCCGACCGGGTTGAAGTAACGCAGCAGTACGATGGCCCAGCGCGGATCGGACTTTGACACGTCGCGCAGGATCTCTTCCACCATCAGCTTGGAGCGACCGTAGGGGTTGGTGGCGCTGGTGGGGAAATCTTCCCGCAGCGGTACCGAGGCCGGATCGCCGTAAACGGTAGCCGAGGAGCTGAATACCAGCCGGAACACGCCAGCCCTGGCCATCTCTTCGCACAGCACCAGAGTGCCGCTGATGTTGTTCTGGTAGTAGGTGAGCGGGATCTGGCTCGACTCCCCGACTGCCTTGAGGCCGGCGAAGTGGATCACTGACTCGATCTGGTGGGCGGCAAACAGCTGCTGCAGACAGGCTCTGTCCAGCACATCCCCTTCGACGAAGGTGACCGGTTTGCCGGTGATCTGCTCAACCCGCTTGAGTGACTCAGGTGAGGAGTTGGAGAGGTTGTCGAGTACCACGACCTGCTGCCCCGCGCCGAGCAGCTCAACCAGGGTGTGGGAGCCGATATAGCCGGCGCCCCCTGTGACCAGTATTGTCATTTTTTATCCCGTGTTCTGGTGAAACTGGGGGCAGAGTCTACCCGTCCTGTCTGCTCTGGAAAAGCTTGGAACTCCAATGAAGCCTTCGTTACTGCTCAAGAAAGCCTTCGCCACGGCTCAATAATCGAGGCTGATATCCCCTTTCGCGGTGCAGGAGCAGGCCAGTGCCACGCCGTTCGCCAGATCCTGTGCATTCAATGTCATCACGCTTTGGCGCTCGATATTGCCCTCGGTAGAGCACCGGCAACTACCACATACGCCTGCGCGACAAGCTGCCATCATGGTTTCACCCGCCATTTCTAGCGCCGCCAGCAGGGTCTGGCCCGGCAAAATTTTCACTTTCTTGCCGCTCTTTTTCAGGGTCAGCCAGAAGTGGTCGTTGGTGGTCGCGGCTGGCTCTGCGGTGGGAAGACCAAAGGACTCCTGATGCAGTTGCTCCGGTGGCAATCCCAGCTCCGCCAGCATGGTGCTAATAGCCGCCATATAGGGAGTTGGGCCGCAGAGATAGACATGACGCTCGTGCAGGTCAGGGGCCAGTTCGGCCAGCATGGTGGGGGTGAGTCGGCCAACCCAGGGGTGGTCAGCCGGAGCTTGCTCCAGCACGAATGCATGACGTAGCCCGATATGTGCCTCAGCCAGCACAGTCAGCTCCTCGGCAAAGATCACATCTGCTGGCGAGCGGGCGCTATGGATAAAGCGGATATCGGCGTCCGGCCGTTTGGCAAGCTCGTCCCGCAGCATGGCCCACATGGGGGTGATGCCGGAACCGGCACTGAGCAGCAGCGGCCGCTCGCAAGGGAGGTTGGTCAGGTTGAACTCGCCGAACGGGCCATCGGCCTGGATCTTGTCTCCCACCTGCAAGGTCTGGTGCAGATGGCGGGAGACTAGCCCCACATCCTTGATGGTGACCTGCCAGCACGAATCTTGCGGGCTGGAGGAGAGGGTGTAGGCGCGGCACTCCGGCTGGCCGTCGATCTCGGTATGCAGGGTGATACACTGGCCAGCCAGTACGGGAGGGAGGCTGCCAGAAAGCGGCACTAGCTGCCAGCTCACTACGTCGTGGGTGTTCTGCTGGCGGCCAATGCAGGTGAGCGTGAGAGAGGTCATCACAAGGCTCCTTATGTTTGAAACGGTTTGAAAAACGTCTGATGAAAAAGCCGGGGCCAGAAAAAAGGCGAGCTGGGCGGCTCGCCAAACGCTTACAACATGAGGTGCCGATCAGGCCGCCAGGATCTCGGCCAAGTCAGCCTCGGCCGTGGTGGTCCCTTTCAGGCCAAACTGCTCCTCCAGCACCTTGAGCAGGGCCGGGGTGAGGAAGGCGGGGGCGGTCGGCCCGGTACGAATGTCTTTCACCCCGAGGGAGAGCAGGGTGAGCAGAATGACGATGGCTTTCTGCTCGAACCAGGAGAGCACCAGCGTCAGCGGCAGATCGTTGACCCCGCACTCGAACGCCTCAGAGAGCGCCAGCGCCAGCTGGATGGCAGAGTAGGCATCGTTGCACTGGCCCACGTCCAGCAGGCGCGGAATGCCGCCGATGTTGCCAAAGTCAAGCTTGTTGAACTTGTACTTGCCGCAACCCAGGGTGAGCAGCAGGCTGTCGCGCGGCGCCGCCTTGGCAAACTCGGTGAAGTAGGCGCGCTCGGCCTTGTCGCCGTCACAGCCACCCACCAGGAAGAAGTGGCTGATCTCCCCGGCTTTTACCTTCTCAATCACCGCGGGTGCGGCCTGCATCAGGGCGTTGCGGGCAAAGCCGATGGTGATGAAGTGCTCCAGCTCGGTGTGTTTGAAGCCATCGAGTGCCAGAGCCTTGGCGATCACGGCGGAGAAATCATCTCCCTCCAGATGGGTCACACCCGGCCAGCCGACGATGGAGCGGGTGAAGATACGATCCGAGTAGTTGCCCACGTTCGGGTCGATGATGCAGTTGGAGGTCATCACTACGGCGCCCGGGAAGTTGGCAAACTCCTTCTGCTGGTTCTGCCAGGCGGAGCCGTAGTTGCCCACCAGATGGGGGTACTGCTTGAAGAAGGGGTAGGCCAGTGCGGGCAGCATCTCGCCGTGGGTGTAGACATGGATGCCGGCCCCCCTGGTCTGCTCCAGAATGAGCTTGAGATCCACCATGTCGTGGCCGGAGACCAGGATGCACTTGCCGGGGATGGGGGTGACGCGTACCTGGGTCGGCTCAGGATGGCCGAAGGCGCTGGTTTCACCCAGATCCAGCATCTCCATGATTTTGAAGTTGAGCTGACCGATCTCCATGGCACAGTTGAACAGCCGACCCATTTCGCTCGGGTCTGTGCTGAGCCAGCTCATGATGCGGTGGAATTCGGCGGCCACCTCGTCACTCTGCTGATCCAGCACCCGAGCGTGCTCCATATAGGCGGCCGCGCCCTTGAGGCCGTAGAGGCAGAGCAGGCGCAGCCCCATGATGTCTTCATTCACCTCGTTCTTGCCCCGATTGGGGGCGGCTGGCGCAGCATGGGCGAGCTGTTCCAGCAGCTCGGCGCCGGGCTCGAAGTGAGCGGATTGCGGCAAGTCGTTGACCTGCACCGCCATGGCGGCCAGACGATCGGCCAGCTGCTGGCGATAAGCGAGGGCCTGATTGACGTACGCCACGATGCGATTCGAGTCGAAGTTGACGTTGGTGAGGGTGGCGAAGAAGGCCTTGGGCACGAAGGCATCGATCTCGCGGTCGATGATGCCCTGCTCGCGGGCGGCCAGCGCCCAGGCGCTGAGTCCCTGCAGGGTATAGATCAGCACATCTTGCAGATCCGAGGTTTCCGCAGTCTTGCCGCACATACCTTGTGCGTAGGCACAGCCGTTGCCTGCCGGGGTACGAATTGTCTGTTCACATTGCACACAAAACATCATGTCTCTCCTAATTGGACATTTCAGTTGTCTGTTTTGTGGCGATTCTATTCCCCTCGTGAAAAACTTAATAGACATTCAATTTGCCAATTAAGGTTCCCTTGATGCAGATCAAAAATAAAAAAAGCCGCCCAAACAGGGCGGCAAGCGGGTGGATAAAAGGAGAGACAACTCAGGTTTGCAACAGAACATAACAATCAAGCGGGTTGGGCCGAGTCTGGTCAGGTGCCCCCGGCCCGCAACTTCCTCAAGTCAGCATACGTGTGTTGTAGCCGGCTTGGTTCACTATCAGGCCAGATAAGCTCGCAACATCCAGACCAGTTTTTCCTGCTGCTGCACATAGTCGGAGAGGATGGAGGCGGTGCCTTCATCACCGGCTTCGGCTGCCTGACCCAAAATGCGGCGCTGGGCGACCAGCAGTTCGCGGAAGCTCTCCAGCAGGGATTCGACACAGGCGCGGCCATCGTGCAGACCTTTCTGCTCGGGGATGGCAGAGACTTTCAGGTAGTCGCTGAAGCTGTGCATCGGCACCCCGTCCAGGGTAAGGATCCGCTCGGCCAGCGCATCGACTTTGAGCAGCAGGTCGTTGTAAATCTCTTCAAATTTCAGGTGCAGTTCGAAGAACTGGTTGCCACGGATATTCCAGTGGAAGCCGCGCACGTTCATGTAGAGGATCTGGTAGCTGGCCAGCAATTTGTTCAACTCGGCTGCCAGGGCTTGTGATTGAGCAGTATCAAGACCAATCGGGCTTTTCATCATTCACCTCCAGATTTGGAAATCGGTTTGAAATTTTCTTTCGGAACGCAGTCAGAGTAACGCCTTGCAAAATGCAGGGACAATTGCTTGTGCCTAACTGTTTGATAGCTAACGGCTATCAAACAGTACGCAGCAGCGGGGACAATGGATGAGGATTAGGGGAAGTATTTTTCGAGCAGCGCCATCAGGATGGCCTGACACTCGCGGTCCGCTTCGCTATCGACCTTGCTGGCGCGAAAGTGGAGCTGAAAGGCGCGCATGACGGCGCGGCTCTGCTCATCCCACTGGCCGGTCTGGGGTAGGCCGTAGCCATAGCGGGCCAGCTGTTGTTGCCACATTGCCGCATCCCAGTCGGGCAAGGGGCTGGCCAGTAGCTCGGCTACCCGATCTTCATCGGGCCAGGCGCCGACCCCGTACGTCAGATAGAGCTGGCGCCAGGGGAAGTGGGGGCCGGGATCCTGCTTGCGCTCGGGGGCGACATCGCTGTGGCCCAGCACCTGGGTCGGTGGAATGCGGTAGCGGGCGACCAGCTCCCGACTGAGGGCGCCGACGGCGGCAATCTGCTGCGGGGTATAGGGTTGCCAGCGGCGGGCATCGGGGGCCAACGACTCATCTTCCGCTGGATAGCCGAGGTTGACGATCTCGATGCCAAGGGAGCTGGCATTGAGTCCGGCATATTGGTGCCAGCGGCTGCGCCCTGCATGCCAGGCGCGCGCACTGTCCGGCACCAGCTGATAGACCGGTAGCGGGGTCTCGCGGTTATCGCGGGGGATCAGGTAGTGGGCGCTCACCTTGTGCTCCGGCTCGGTCAGCAGGCGCAGGGAGTTGGCATCATCTTCGTCGGTGTAGTGGAGGATCAGAAAGGCGATCCGCTCGTTCTGGTTGGCGCTCTGATAGCGGGTCGAGAGCTGGTACTCGGACGGGGTGCAGGCGCCCAGTAGCAGAACTGGTGGCAGAAAGAAGAGGGGAAGCAGACAGCGCCAGCGCCATCCCCCTGCCGCAGCCAGTCTGCTGAGCGTGGGGGGAGTGAGTCGCTGGCACATGTCGAAGGCCCTGCCCGGTCAGTCGCGCTGCTGGTTAGCTGCGGTACTTGGCAGTGAGCCCGATCAGGAAGTTGCGCAGGATCTGATCCCCGCAATCCTGATAGTGCTTGTGATCCTTGGAGCGGAACAGGGCACTGAGCTCGGACTTGGAGAGGTTGAAGTCGGCGAGCTTGAGCGTGCCGAGCATGTCCTCTTCCTTGTAGTTGAGGCCGATGCGCAGCTTGCGCAGGATCATGTTGTTGTTGATCCGGTTCGGGATCACCTGGGCCGGGGCATCTTCCCGCACGCCACGGCGCGCGATGATGAAGCCATCGAGGAACTGGCTCAGGGCCGAGTCGGGACAGGCGACATAGCCTGCCTCTTGCTCTTCACCTTCCGCCGCCTCTTTCATCAACCAGCTGTGCAGCTGGGCGTGAGTGACCGTCAGGTTGCCCTTGGCAAACATCTCGACCATCTCATCGTTGCTGATGGTGAGGGCATAGCGCAGACGGCGCAGAATATCGTTGTTGGTCATGCTGACTCCTGTGTAAACGGCGCAACTTTACCATCTGGCGGCTCTCGCGTCAGAAAAAGCGGGGGCCGGTACAGTTCGGGTCAAGCTCATCAAGCCTTACCGAGATAACGGGGGGCCTCCTGGCGCACCAGTTCCAGCGCATCTTGCAGCTCCAGCAACTCGGGTTCCAGCTCGCTGACCGGCACGCCGTCGCGCAGCTGTTGCTCAAGTTGGGAGAGCAGCCGTTGCAGCCCCGGCACCCCGGAATAGGCACAGCCACCGTTGAGGCGGTGGAGCTGGGCCAGCACTTCGCTATCTTCAATTTCGCCAGCCAGTGCGCTATCCAGCACCGGCTCGACCTCGTCGAAACTGGCCAGCAGCATGGTCAGCATCTCTTTGGCGAGATCCTCTTTGCCCGCCGCCTGACGCACCGCCAGCGCCCAGTCGATCTGCTGGGCGCCGTCATTCTGGTGGCGGCGATAGGCAAAGTCGGTGATCAGCTGGGCCAGCATGGTCTCGTCGATGGGCTTGGCCAGATAGTCGTCCATCCCCTGGCGGATCAGCCGCTCCCGCTCGCCGGGGATGGCGTGGGCGGTCACCGCCACGATCGGGGTGGTGGTGTTGAGTGACTGGTTGCGGATCGCCTGGGTGGCGCTGATGCCATCCATGATCGGCATCTGGATATCCATGAAGATGATGTCGAACGGCTGGCTCTGGGCCTGCTTGACCGCCTCCTTGCCGTTTTTGCACACCACCACCTGACTCACCATCTCCTTGAGCATGGCGGCGATCAGCTTGAGGTTGGCTGCGTTATCATCCACCGCCAGCACCTTGATCGGCTGCAACTGACGCGGCGCGGGCTGGGCGGGCAGCTTCTGGCGGCTCGCCTCGGGCGAGAGCAGGGCGTGCAGCAGCTTGCGGTGATTGACCGGTTTGGAGAGGCAGTGCTGGGCGCCGTGGGCCAGCATCGCCTCGTAGAGCGCCGGCTCGTGGCTGCTGAGCAGCACTATGGTGTTCTGCTGCTGGCCGCTCAGGCTGTCGAGGCGGCCGATCACCTGCTGCGGTGTATGCAGGGTGCTGCTGCCGATGATCACCATCTCCTGCTCGCTCATTTCTGGCCAGGGGTCATCGCTGGTCAGTGGCTGCACGTCGAGCTGCCACTCCGCCAGCAGGGCGAGTAGGGAAGCTTGGGCGAAGGGATCCGGCTCCAGCAGCCAGAGCCGTTTGCCACGGATCCGATCCAGCGGCAATTGATCGGTCTGGGGCAGGGGCGAGACCTCCACATCGAGGCTGAACGAGAAGATCGAGCCCTTGTCCAGCTCCGACTCGAAGCGGATCTGGCCGCCCATCTGCTGCACCAGCTTCTGGGTAATGACCAGGCCAAGGCCGGTGCCGCCATAACGGCGGGAGATGGAGGAGTCGGCCTGATTGAAGGCCTGGAACAGTTGGCGCTGCTGCTCTTGCGAGATGCCGATACCGGTATCGCGGATCCGGATGTTGAGTCTTACCTTGTGGGTGCCGCTGCCTATCTGCTCGATATGGACATCCACGTTGCCCTGCTCGGTGAACTTGATGGCGTTGCCAGCGAGGTTGGTCAGCACCTGCTGCAGCCGCATGGGGTCGCCGGTGAGGGAGTCCGGCACGTCGGCATCCACCCGCAGGGAGAGTTCCAACTGCTTGTCGTGGGCGCTGGGGCCGAGCAGGTGCATGGTCTCGTTGAGGGTGTCACGCAGGCTGAACGGGATATGCTCCAGCTGCAGCTTGCCCGCCTCCAGCTTCGAGAAGTCGAGGATGTCGTTGATGATGCCAAGCAGGTTGCGCGCCGACTTCTCGATGGTCTGCATGTAGTCGGTCTGGCTCGGGGTCAGGCTGGTTTTCAGCAACTGGCGGGTAAAACCGATAACGCCGTTGAGCGGTGTGCGCAGCTCGTGGGACATGTTGGCGAGAAACTCCGATTTGACCCGCGCCGCCTCTTGCGCTCGTTTCTTGGCCATGTCGAGCTCGACGTTCTGGATCTCGATCTGCTCCAGCGTTTCGCGTAAATCCGAGGTGGCCTGATCGATATTCTGCTGCATCTCTTCGTGATATTCGGAGAGCGCCTTGGCCATGGCGTTGATGCCGTTTTTCAGCATATCCAGCTCGCCGGTCAGCTCGCCGCTGACCCGGGTATCGAGCCGCCCCTCCCTGATCTTGTGCACCGCCTGCACCATATTGGTGATGGGCTGGGTCACGCTCTTGACCAGACGGAAACCAAACAGGGTACTGAAGGCGACCCCAATGAGCACCATGATCACCGCAAAGAAGGTGTCGCGGTACTGCAGCAGCATGGCCCGATCGGTCGCCATCTGCATCGAGATGTAGCCGATCATCGGTGGCTCTACATCGCTGGGCAGCGGGAAGCCATCGAGGCTGGTTTCGGCCTGGATCGGGGTGCGCAAAATGATGTCGTCCCCCTGAAACGTCACGCTGGTCAGATCCGGAATGGGCTCGCCATCGGGCAGTCTGAGCCGGGTGAAATCCCGGTGGTAGTTCGAGGTGACGAACAGCTGGTTGTCCTGGGTGAAGACCGCGATGGACTTGATGAAGGGGGAGTTTTTGCGGTGGGTCAGGCCAATCAGCCGCTTGAGGGATTCGCGACTGTGCTGGGTCATGCCATATTCACTGGCGATCGCCAGCGGTTCGATGATGTTGATCCCCTGATCAATGAGGTTGTTTTCCAGCTGCTGGTAGCGGTGGAAGGTGAAGTAACCGGCCATCAGGCCACCGATGATCAGGGTCGGCAGGATGGTGAAGGCGAGAACGCGTGCTCTCAGGCCATATTTGGTCATACGAACAGGCCACCAGTGAACAGGGTTGGCGATAGGGTTGATGGCAATGCACGGGCTCTCAGGCCGTATTTGGTCATACTATTATTCTTGTGGGACAATACCCGGCAGCAGATTCCACAATCATGACATAGCCACCTATAGGCACCAAGTTTTATGGCCCAGTTTTTCAAGCCCCAAAAGAAGTCCACCCAGCTCCAACGCATTGAATTTACGATAGACACCCTCGATCACCACTGCGTCGGTATCGGTCGCCATCAGGGCAAGGCGATCTTCGTCGAAGGGGCGCTGCCCGGCGAGACCGTCAAGGCACGCATTACCGAAGAGAAAAAACAGTATGGTCACGCCGCCTTGCAACAGGTGGTGACCCCGGCGGCCAACCGCATCGCCCCCTTCTGCAGCCACTACCGCGAGTGCGGCGGTTGCAGTGCCCAGCACATGTCGGTTGCCGATCAGCAAGCGGCCAAGGCGGCCGGGCTGGTCAGCCTGTTCGAACGGTTGGGCAACATCAAGGCGCCAGCACTGGAGCCGGTACTGACCGGTGAAGATCGCGCCTACCGTCGGGTCTGTCGTCTGGCCATCAAATTTGACAAGAACGGTCGCTGCACCCGGGTCGGTTTCCGTCGCCGCAACAGCAACGATCTGGTGGAGATTGACGGTTGCCCGGTGCTGGCCGAGCCGCTCTCTGCGCTGATCCCTGCACTGCGTGAGTGCCTCAATCGCCTCAAGAGCCAGCGCGAGCTGGGCCATGCCGAGCTGATTCAGGCCGAGCAGGGGATCATGATGCTGCTGCGCCACACCGGCCGCCCCAATGAGGCGGATCGCGCCCTGCTGGTGGAGTTTGCAAAAGCCCAGGGGATCGACCTCTATCTGCAGGCCGCCGATGATCGTATCGAAGCGCTGCAGCAACAATTTTCCCCATCCTACTCGCTGGATGGCCTGTCTCTTGCATTTGCTCCCGGTGATTTCATTCAGGTCAACGGCCCCATCAACCAGAGCATGGTTGAGCAGGCGCTGACATGGCTCGGGGCGAGCAAGGATGACAAGGTGCTCGATCTCTTCTGCGGTATCGGCAACTTCACCCTGCCGCTGGCCCGTCAGGCTCGCGAAGTGGTGGGTGTCGAAGGTGAACTGGCCATGGTGCAGCGGGCCGAAGAGAACGCCCGTCGCAACGGCATCACCAATGCCCGTTTCTACAAGGCCGACCTGAGCGATGACATCGTTGGCATGTCCTGGGCGCGGGAAGGGTTTGATCTGGTGCTGCTTGATCCGGCTCGCCCCGGTGCGCTGGAAGTGATGGGGCACGTCGCGAAACTTTCACCCAAGCGGGTGGTCTACGTCTCCTGTAACCCGGTCACCCTGGCGCGGGACAGTCAGGTACTGGTGAAAGGGGGTTACCGTCTGGTACGCCTCGGCATGCTCGACATGTTCCCTCACACCGGTCATCTGGAGTCCATGGCACTGTTTGAACGGATCTAGGCTGTGGGGTATCCAGATGTTCCATAGCAGCGGTCATCTGGAGTCCATGGCGCTGTTTGAACGGATCTAGGCTGTGGGGTATCCAGATGTTCCATAGCAGCGGTCATCTGGAGTCCATGGCGCTGTTTGAACGGATCTAGGCTGTGGGGTATCCAGATGTTCCATAGCAGCGGTCATCTGGAGTCCATGGCGCTGTTTGAACGGATCTAGGCTGTGGGGTATCCAGATGTTCCGTAGCAGCGGTCATCTGGAGTCCATGGCACTGTTTGAACGGGAGTAAATGACTCATCAGTTTGGCGATGCCTGATTGGTCATCCGGCTGTTTGATCAGATGTGATTGGGGTAATCTAGACCCTTGTCGTTCGGCAGGGCCTGTTGGCGCGCTCTATTGTCTTTCTGGACAATATGCCTTGAAAAGTGCGCTGGATATCCCCATTTGAGGCAATCTCATGAGAGGGAGAAAGTGACAGCTTTCGGCCCGATAATTTAAAGGATTGATACCATGGTTGCGGTTCGCGATATTCATTTGAAAGACAACTTCACCCTGGAGGAGTGGGTCGGCTCGCTCTCCTTGAGTGACAGTGACAAGGATCAGCTGCGAACCGTTTACCAGTACTGTCTGACGCTCGGTGACGAGGCGCTGACCAGCAAGTTGCTGGTGCGTGGCATCGAAATGGTGGGCATCCTGCAGATGCTCAGCATGGATATCGGTACCCTCAAGGCCGCCATCATCTACCCCTTCGTCGAAGCCGGTCTCATCAGCCAGGAGCGGATGGACGAAGACTTCGGCTCCAAGATCGCCAAGCTGGTGGAAGGGGTGCTGGAGATGGAAGCTATCCGCTCCCTGCAAACCCTTCATCGCAGCGAAACCTCGCCGGAGCAGGTCGACAACGTGCGCCGCATGCTGCTCGCCATGGTCGAGGATGTGCGCGCCGTGGTGATCAAGCTGGCGGAGCGGATCGCCTGCCTGCGTGAGGCAAAGACGGCAGATGAAGAGACCCGGGTGCTGATGGCCCAGGAGATCACCAACATCTATGCGCCGCTCGCCAACCGTCTCGGCATCGGCCAGCTCAAGTGGGAGTTGGAAGATCTCGCCTTCCGTTACCTGCACCCGGATACCTACAAGCAGATCGCCAAGCAGCTCGACGAGAAGCGGCTCGACCGCGAGCGCTACATCCGCGAGTTCGTGCAATCCCTGCGTAATGGCCTGAAAGAGGCCGGGGTGGAAGCGGAGGTTTATGGCCGTCCGAAACATATCTACAGCATCTGGCGCAAGATGCAGAAGAAGCACCTCGAATTCAACGAGTTGTTCGACGTGCGCGCGGTGCGGGTAGTGACCAAGCGGCTGCAGGATTGCTATGCGGCGCTCGGTATCGTGCATACCCAGTTCCACCACATTCCCCGCGAGTTTGACGACTATGTCGCCAACCCCAAACCGAACGGCTATCAGTCGATCCACACCGTAGTGGTGGGGCCGGAGGGCAAGACCGTCGAGATCCAGATCCGTACCGACCAGATGCATCAGGATGCCGAACTCGGTGTCGCGGCACACTGGCGTTACAAGGAAGGCGCGCAGGCTGGCGGCAAGGCCAACACCTTCGAAGACAAGATCGAGTGGCTGCGCAAGCTGCTCGCCTGGCAGGAGGACCTCTCCGAGAGCGGCTCCCTGCTCGAGGATCTGCGCAGTCAGGTGTTCGAGGACCGGGTCTACGTCTTCACCCCGAAAGGGGATGTGATCGACCTGCCGGCGGGCGCCACCCCGCTCGATTTTGCCTATCACGTCCACAGCATGATCGGCCACCGCTGCATCGGCGCCAAGATTGACGGCCGCATCGTGCCGTTTACCTACGCGCTGCAGACCGGCGATCAGGTTGAGGTGATCACCCAGAAAGAGCCGAACCCGAGCCGCGACTGGATGAACCCCAACTCCGGTTTCCTGCGCTCCAGCCGGGCGCGGGCCAAGGTAGCAACCTGGTTCAGAAAGCTGGATCGGGACAAGAATATCGTGGCCGGTCGCGAGCTGTTCGAGAAGGAGCTGGATCGCCACAACCTCAGCATGTCCAAGATCGACAAGGGCAACATGCTGCGCCGCTTCAATCTGGAGAGCACCGACGATCTGCTGGCCGGTATCGGCAGCGGCGATATCCGCATCAACCAGGTGCTCAACTATCTCGACACCTGCTACAACAAGCCGACGGCAGAAGAGGAAGATCGTCGCCTGCTGGAGAAACTGGAGCAGAAGGCCAACGCGCCGATGCGCCAAAAGCCCAAGGATCACATAGTAGTGGAAGGGGTCGGCAATCTGATGACCCATATCGCCCGCTGCTGCCAGCCGATTCCGGGGGACTCCATTCAGGGCTTCATCACCATGGGGCGTGGCGTCTCGATCCACCGGGAAGATTGCGAGCAGCTCAAGGAGCTGTCACGGCGCAATCCGGAGCGGCTGATCGATGCGGTGTGGGGGGAGAACTACTCCGGCGGCTACGGCCTCACCATCCGGATTATCTCCAACGATCGCTCCGGCCTGCTGCGCGATATCACTACCGTGCTGGCCAACGAGAAGATCAACGTGATGGGGGTGCGCTCGCGCTCCAATGTGCGCGAGCAGACTGCCGAGATCGACATGGAGCTGGAGATTTACAACATCAACGCCTTCAACCGGGCGTTGGCCAAGCTCAGTCAGCTTAACGATGTGATCAGCGCCAAGCGGCTGTAATTATCGAACCGACCGGCCCCTGTGGCCGGTCTGCATTTCCGACCCTTTTTGAACGAATCAACAAGCGAATATCCCATGTCTCAACGTTACTACCGCTCCCAACTGCTCGACATGAGATTGCTCGGCTGCGCGGCGTGATGTCGCTTTATCCCCATTTAACGAACCGAAAGTGAGTAGCCCATGTCTCAACGTTACGACCTCTCTCAACTGCTCGACATCATGGCTCGTCTGCGCGATCCGCAAAACGGCTGTCCCTGGGATCTGAAACAGGACTTCCAGAGCATAGTGCCGCACACCCTGGAAGAGGCCTATGAGGTGGCCGATGCCATCGAGACCGAGGATTGGCAGGGGCTGAAAGGGGAGTTGGGGGATTTGCTGTTTCAGGTGGTGTTCTACGCCCAGTTGGGTAAAGAGCGGGGACTGTTCGATTTCGCCGATATCGTCGACACGGTGAGCGAAAAGCTCATTCGCCGCCATCCCCATGTGTTTTCCGATGCAGATCTTTCCAACGAGCAGGCGGTAAAAGCGAACTGGGAGGCGGAAAAAGCCAAAGAGCGCGTGGCACTCGATCAAGAGAGCGTGCTGGATGACATTCCGCAGGCGCTGCCGGCGCTGACCCGCGCCGCCAAAATTCAGAAACGCTGCGCCACCGTCGGCTTTGACTGGAAGACGCTGGGGCCGGTGGTGGACAAGATCCACGAAGAGATCGACGAGGTGATGGAAGAGGCGCTAATGGCCGATGTGGACGAGGCGCGGGTGAGCGATGAGCTCGGCGATCTGCTGTTTGCCACCGTCAATCTGGTGCGTCATCTGGGCAAGGATCCGGAGCAGGTACTGCGGGGCGCCAATACCAAGTTCGAACGTCGTTTTCGTCAGGTTGAGCAGTTTATCGCCGCAGAAGGCTTGAAAATGACCGATTGCACCCTCGAAAAGCTCGATGCTGCCTGGGATCGGGCCAAGGAAACCGAGCAAAGTTGATTTGGCGCAAGATGGGGGGGCGGTGAGCCTGATAGATTTTTGCTCATTGTTTGGGAGAGGGGTTTTTGGTATACTGTTTCCCCGTCCTGCTTCATCCCCGAAGCACCCCTTAAAATTCCCTAAACTTCTTTCAGGTTCAGCATGACGACCAAATATATTTTTGTTACTGGTGGCGTTGTTTCATCCCTCGGCAAAGGCATTGCCGCAGCTTCTCTGGCAGCCATTCTGGAAGCCCGTGGTCTGGATGTGACCATCATGAAACTGGACCCGTACATCAACGTGGATCCGGGCACCATGAGCCCGACCCAGCATGGTGAAGTGTTCGTAACCGAGGACGGGGCCGAAACCGATCTGGATTTGGGCCACTACGAGCGTTTCATCCGCACCAAGATGACCCGTCGCAACAACTTTACCACCGGCCGTATCTACGCCGACGTACTGCGTAAAGAGCGTCGTGGTGACTATCTGGGCGCCACCATTCAGGTTATCCCGCACATCACCAACGCCATCAAAGAGCGGGTGATTGCCGGTGCCGAAGGCCATCAGGTTGCCATCGTCGAAGTGGGCGGTACCGTGGGTGACATCGAGTCCCTGCCGTTCCTCGAAGCCATTCGTCAGCTGGCTGCCGAAGTGGGCCGCAACAACGCCATGTTCATGCACCTGACGCTGGTTCCTTACCTGGCCGCCGCCGGTGAAGTGAAGACCAAGCCGACCCAGCACTCCGTCAAAGAGCTGCTCTCCATCGGTATCCAGCCGGATGTGCTGATCTGCCGCTCCGACCGTGCCATTCCGGCCAACGAGCGCGCCAAGATCGCCCTGTTCTGCAACGTGCCCGAGCGCGCCGTCATCTCCATGAAAGACGTCGACTCCATCTACAAGATCCCGGCACTGCTGAAATCCCAAAATCTGGACTCCTACTTCACCGAGCGTTTCGGTCTGGAGTGCAAAGAAGCCGATCTGTCCGAGTGGGAACAGGTTGTCTTCGAAGAGGCCAACCCGACTGCAGAAGTGACCATCGGTATGGTCGGTAAGTACGTATCCCTGCCGGATGCCTACAAGTCCGTCAACGAAGCACTCAAGCACGGCGGTCTGAAAACTCGTCTCTCCGTCAACATCAAGTACATCGACTCCCAGGACATCGAGACCCGTGGCTCCGAGCTGCTGGAAGGTCTGGATGCGATCCTGGTACCGGGTGGCTTCGGTGAGCGTGGCGTGGAAGGCAAAATCCTGGCTGCCCAGTATGCGCGCGAGAACAAGATCCCTTACCTGGGTATCTGCCTCGGCATGCAGGTTGCTATGATCGAATTCGCTCGCAACGTCGCGGGTATGGCAGGGGCTCACTCCTCCGAATTCAAGAAAGATTGCGCGTATCCGGTCGTCGGCCTCATCACCGAGTGGGTGGATGAAGAAGGCAACGTCGAGACCCGTACCGAGAAGTCTGATCTGGGCGGTACCATGCGTCTGGGTTCCCAGCTCTGCCACCTGGTCGAAGATTCCAAGGTGCGTCAGATGTACGGCAGCCCGACCATTTACGAGCGTCACCGTCACCGTTACGAAGTAAACAACAAGCTGTTGCCGCAGATTGAAGCGGCAGGTCTGAAAGTGACCGGTCTCTCCGCCGACAAGAAGTTGGTGGAAATCATCGAGATCCCGGATCACCCCTGGTTCGTGGCCGCGCAGTTCCACCCGGAGTTCACCTCAACTCCCCGTGATGGCCACGCTCTGTTCGCCGGTTTTGTGAAGGCGGCAGGCGAGTATCAGAAGCGTAATTTGAAGTAATTTAAAATAAATGCGGTTGGGGCCTGTGCCACAGCCGCTTTTTTTGGCATATTTTTGTTGTTTTTTTACGAAACCTGAGGAAATACACATGTCCAAGATCGTTAAAGTGATCGGTCGTGAAATCATCGACTCCCGTGGTAACCCGACCGTTGAGGCCGAAGTTCACCTGGAAGGTGGTTTTGTTGGTATGGCAGCCGCTCCGTCTGGCGCGTCTACCGGTTCCCGCGAAGCGCTGGAACTGCGTGACGGCGACAAGAGCCGTTTCCTGGGTAAAGGCGTGCTGAAAGCCCTCGAAGCCGTAAACGGCCCGATCGCTCAAGCTCTGCTGGGTAAAGATGCCAAGGACCAGGCCACTGTTGACCAGATCATGATCGACCTCGACGGTACCGAGAACAAATCCAAGTTCGGCGCCAACGCCATCCTGGCTGTTTCCCTGGCTAACGCCAAAGCTGCTGCTGCTGCCAAAGGCATGCCGCTGTACGCCCACATCGCCGAGCTGAATGGCACTGCTGGTGTTTACTCCATGCCGCTGCCGATGATGAACATCATCAACGGTGGTGAGCACGCCGACAACAACGTCGACATCCAGGAGTTCATGATCCAGCCGGTTGGCGCCAAGACCCTGAAAGAAGCTGTCCGCATGGGCGCTGAAGTGTTCCACAACCTGGCCAAAGTGCTGAAGTCCAAGGGCTACAACACTGCAGTCGGTGACGAAGGTGGTTTCGCTCCTAACCTGAAATCCAACGCCGAAGCGCTGGAAGTTATCGCTGAAGCCGTTGCTGCTGCCGGTTACAAGCTGGGCACCGACATCACTCTGGCGATGGACTGTGCTGCTTCCGAGTTCTACGACGCAGAGAAGAAAGAGTACAACCTGAAAGGCGAAGGTCGTATCTTCACCTCCAACGAGTTCTCTGACTACCTGGCTGACCTGACCACCAAGTTCCCGATCGTCTCCATCGAAGATGGCCTGGACGAATCTGACTGGGACGGTTTTGCTTACCAGACTGCTGAACTGGGCAAGAAAATCCAGATCGTGGGTGACGACCTGTTCGTAACCAACACCAAGATCCTGAAGCGTGGTATCGACAACGGCGTTGCCAACTCCATCCTGATCAAGTTCAACCAGATCGGTTCCCTGACCGAAACTCTGGCTGCCATCAAGATGGCCAAAGACGCTGGCTACACTGCTGTCATCTCCCACCGCTCCGGTGAGACTGAAGACGCGACCATCGCCGACCTGGCTGTTGGTACCGCTGCTGGCCAGATCAAGACCGGTTCCATGAGCCGTTCTGACCGTGTTGCCAAGTACAACCAGCTGATCCGTATCGAAGAAGCTCTGGGTGCCAAAGCTCCTTTCCGCGGTCTGAAAGAAGTTAAAAACCAGGCTTAATTTGCTGGTTTGCCAGCCTCGGCTGGAATGAAAAAAACCGGAACCCTTGGGTTCCGGTTTTTTTATGCCTGATCCTTGCCATAACGGCCTGAGATGCGAGGGGGTTGTGGCTCTGGTCTCGGGTCAGACAAAGGGCAGCATGCGCTGATAGCGCCCTGCATGCGCCTGGAAGCCCAGCTTTTCAAACAGGGCGATAGAGCGGACGTTATCGGCATCGATATCTGCGGTAAGGCGGGTGACTCCTAGTGTGCTGGCGTGGGCGAACAGCAATCCCAGCGCTTCCGACATAAACCCTCTGCGCCAATAGGCCGCATTGAGCAGGCAACCTACCTCGCAGCAGCGGCCCGCCTCGCTGAAACTGTGCAGGCCGCAGGTGCCGATCACCTTGTTGCCCTCCCGCTCGACAATCGCCCACTCCAGCGACTCACCCGTTTGCTCCAGCCGCACCACGCTCGCCATCATCTGCGCCACCATGGCGGGAGAGGTAAAGCAGGGATCAGAGGCAAACTCCATGGTCAGTGGATTGCCATAAATCTCGAACAGATCGGCCGCATCCTGCGGGCCAATGGTGCGCAGCACAATCCGAGTGCCGGTTAAGTCAGGCTTCATTTATCTCCTTTGGATGTGTTACGCCAGCAAAGCCACAGGTGAATAAAGAGGCCATCTGAAAGTCGGTATCTAAAGGCAACTGGCACTATCACAAAATATTTGTATCGCGAGCGTCCGAATACGCTTCGCTATTCGAACCTACGAGCTTTGATTTCTTTGCATCGCCTGATGCCATGGCAGGAGCTGGCTGAAAAACCGCTTTTTAAGCCAAAATCGCAAGCGTTCCTCCTCTCTGAACCGAAGCCCTCAATGATGGTGCTATCACGGCAGCCACAGCCAGCCACACCAAGAATTGCTCAAAATGGTGGGTGTCCCAATAGTTACAGCAGCAAAAAGCAGAGCGACGAAGGCGCGGCGCTTTTTGCTGTCCGAGTAAATTGGCCTTGTTAGGTTTAAAGAGGGCTAATCAAATAGCTCTATATCCCAAAATCGCCAATTATCCGATCCGATTCTCTTTGCAGATTCATCTTTCAACATCCAGAGGAAATTGCAGGAATTATCAAAATCACCAGTAAGGCAACCTGCACTAAACTGATGACAATTGTCGAATAGAAAATTATAGCCTCTTGTTCTTCCAATCATTGATTTAGCTCGTTCAGCCACTTCCTCAGAACCAACAGACCAAGTTTCTTGGCAAGACACGTAAATACTGCAAGCACTTCCACCATCTATAAATTGCTTAGGGCTAACAACTTCAATATTGCCTTTGCCCGATAAGTGAACAATTTCATTATTCCCGATATAGACCCCCGAGTGGTCCATGTAGCCAAATGCTAAATCACAATATAAGATGCTACCAATTTCGGGCTCAACTTGGTCACGACAGGCATCCATTATACCTTCGACCATGTTGTAAGCAGGCATTATTAATAATCGCCACCACATCGCGCTCTCCTGAAACCTAACGCCCGCCTAAGGGGCTGGCAACGCATTACCACTAAACTCAAACACAACACCTGCAACCACCGCGGCTCATTGAGACTGGAAACGCCACGCGTTGACAGTCCCTCTTGAGGCGTTTGTTAACCAGATTTATGTCAGCTTTGACATTCCTGATGCTTTAGCTCTAATACCATATATTTCTGCCTCTTGTTCTCCTGTATAAATAATATCGTCAAGGAGTCCAGAGAATTGATTAGGCGCTCTATTTAGTCTTAAACCAATATAGGTTCCATCAAAGTTTAACTTTTGTTCATTTATTATGTTGCTTTGAGAAACTAATTTTGCAGTTCCGCTACCAATCATAAACCAACCAAATGATGATGCTAATTGTTCCAACACGTAAAGCCCAAAACCAGAGTTGCCATAAGTATTATCTGTTTCGACGATGTGTGTTGTGCTTGAAATACCCGGTTTAATAGCCATTCGAAGAGCAGCAATTTCAGATTCTATATGAAATGAACGTTTTAATGACGTGGAAATACCAACACCTTCATCAACTACTGCAACTTCAACTCTTCCATCAGCCCATCGTTGTCCGCATAAATAACACTCATCAACCGTTGAATGCTCAAACACATTTCGAATAATTTCTCGTAAAGCATAATGGTAGAGCTTATTTTCCTCATTGTAATCCAATGTGCCTGAGAGCAGGTTTGCGAAGCGTCTGGTTTGTGAAATTATTTCATCATACCAGTCTTGTATATCTTGGGTTGCCGCATCAAAAGCTGGCTTTTCAATTCTTGTGATAGGTAAATAAGTCATAGATCCAGATGCTTGCCCAACATCATTACCTTCACCCATCCCAATAAATTGAAAGAAACCTAAGTGACGCAAATAACCATGTACATTTTTTGTCGAATCATGCCCTTTCTTTTTAGTCACAAGTCCTTCGTCTCGACGATGTTTTATCCAAGCTCGCATCTTCGAGCCAGCAACCAACATTCCACTAGGATAAGAAAAATTCAGTGTAGAACAATCAACACAAATCTCAGGCTCATTTTTAGATAGTTCTAAATCTAGGAAAAAATCGTGCAATGTGTCGCGTCCAAGCTGAGTGGGGAAAAATATCGTCTTCATTAGTTTTTCTCAAATCTCACTTAATCTGGCTAACAGTGATTCGATGGAAGGCGGCATTAATCCGTTAGCAGAGAATTCCATATAACCCCGTAACATTTTCACCGCCGAAAAGTAAAAATCATCATTAAATCATAATGTTATCATCTTTCTTCTCGTGTTGGGCGTATTCGCTTGACTTCCTCTTTTTGCGCCACCGTTACTACTGTGTGAAAAATCAGTGCTCAGCGCAGTCTTGGAAAGCGCCGCCAAAGCACGCTTGCGTGAACAGCTCAGAAATGAACATAAGGTTGCCACCATGTTGAGTCGGTCGTGGTGGGCAACGTTCGCTTATCCATTCCATCCGGCATGGCTACCGCCCCTGAATTTCAGCCTCCAGTCCGCTGCGTTTCACCAACGGGATGCGGTTGGCATGGCTCATGGGGAGACTCCGACGAGGCGAGTGTTGCCAATTGGCTATATTAGCGGCGGGTGTGCTGAGGGAAAGGGGCAGATGGCCGATTCCTGAGCAAGCTCAACAAATTGATTGATAAAGCGGTCGAGTCGGCAGCTGGCGGGATGGTGCAAGCCTTGAGTGGGAGGGCTAAGGTGGGCGGGGAGTGGCGTAGAAGGAGCGGCTTGTGTTGCTCACCGCTGGTTGGTTTTCCGATTTCAAAGAAGCGGAGCGGCCGTGCCGCTCCGTATCAGGCTCAACCCTTGGTCGGGGTCTCTGTGCAGGTGAGGGTTGGCTGGCCGTAACGTTCCAGCGTGGCTTCGTCCCCCTTGGTGAAGAAGGTGAGGTTTTGCCCTTCATAACGGGCGCCGCTGGCGCTGGGGGCTTCATAGGCGAGCACTTGTTGCTGCTTGTCGCCCTCGCTCAGGTTGATCACCGCGGCGGGCAGCTTGGCATCGTTATAGAAGTAGGTAGAGAGAGTAATGCTCTTGCCACACAGGTAGTTGACCGGGGCCGGTACCAGCAGCTGGCCGCCGCTTATCTGCAACTCGGTGATCCGCAGCAGGTAGTTATCCTCCACACACTGGCGCAGATCCTGCCCCTTCCAGCAGTCGTTACGCCCCTTGATCCAGCCGCGCTGCATGGCTCGCTCGGTCTTGAGCTGCTCGGGAGAGAGCGCAGCAATCGCCTTGGGGTAGAGGGCCGCCAGTTCGTTATCAAGGGCGGCCAGTCCGGCATCCTTGCAGATCAGGGTTTCGACCGACCCGGAGGCTTTGGTGCAGTCAAAGGAGGGGGTCGCGGCGCTGGCCAGCAGAGGGGCAAACAGCAGGGGGGCAAGCAAGGTCTTGTTCATCAATAGATTCCAGCAATGAGGAGAGCATTTCTGCCTACTACAGCACACTCTACAGGGCAATGCAGCAGGGGCTCCGAGCGCATTTTGCGCTGCTGAATGGCTGCCAGGCAGAAAAACCCGACACTCCTGGCCGGAATGTCGGGTTTTTTGTGGCCGCGATAAAGGGAGAGGCGGGTTGTCCGGTTGCTCAGGCCAGCGCCAGTTGCTGACTGCGGGCGCGCCACAGCCGCTCGTGGAAGAAGAACACCACGGTATTGATGGCCGGTTCGATCATCGCCATCACACCGCCGGTGAGCAGCTCGCCGCTCAGCAGGAAGGCAACCCCGAAGGCGACGCTGAAATGCACCAGCGCGAAGCTGCTGGTCTTGGCCTGCAGGCTGTGATTTGGCTTGAGCTTGTGCCAGCCAAGGTCATGAAAGTAGAAGGCGACCGTGTTGACGGCGGGCTCGATCAGGGCGATCAGGCTGGCGGTCAGCAGCTCACCGGTCAGCAGGTAGGCCACGGTAAAGGCGACACCGAAGTGCAGGATGGCAAAGCTGATGGTCTTTTTCATGATGGCGGCTCCCTCTGTTGATGATGAGAGTATCCGCCGAAATGAGATTAAATGAAAACCATTCTCATCTATTGCCGGAATAGAGAGAACCTATCAACGGGCGAGTTGCTGGTGCGCTTCAGCGGTTGCCAATCGCAACCAAGGCGATAAAGTACAGGTTCTTCACACTTGCCCATGAAAAAGGATCTTTCATGAATATCAATGCCACCCTGCTTGGCCAGTTCATTGCGTTGCTGATGATCATCGTCGGCGTCATCGCCTGGCGGCTGGCGCGCCGCAAGAGCGAGCATCCGGCGCTGGTCACCCTTATCTGCTCCCTGCTCTGCCTGTTTCCGCCCTTTGGCCTGCTGGCCCTGTTGCTGGTTGCGCTGAAACAGGATCTGCCTGCCCGCTCATAGGGCGCGCTGCGGGTTTCGGGCTGACACACAAGCAGAGGTGCCGCACCAATAGAAAAAGCCCCGTGATGGGGCTTTTGCGTTTCAACTTTATGGTCGCCGTAGGGGCGGGGGATTAATCCTCGGCCTTGTTGAGCCATTCCACCTTGTACTGGGCACCGGCACCTTGTGCCAGCTTGGCACAAAGCGGTTTCAAGAACGCTTCGATCTGCTCGTCCAGCATCCAGGGGGGGCTGATGATCAGCATGCCTGAGCCATTCATGCCCCAATCGGCAGTCTGACCAGCCACTTCCAGCTCGGCCACCAAGACGTTGCCGAAGTTCTCGCGCTTGATGGCGCGCAGCATGTCGCGGGATTTGTCCGCCTCTTGCCCGAGGATCGGATACCAGAGGGCGTAGATGCCGGTCGCCCAGCGTTTCTGCGCCTTTTTCAGGGTATCGACCACGGCGAAGTAATCTTCCTTCAGCTCATAGGGCGGATCGATCAGCACCAGTCCGCGGCGCGGGGTCGGCGGCAGCAGGGCGATCAGCCCTTCGAAGCCGTCACGGTGGTGTACGGCGACGCGGGGGTCATAGCCCATGTTGGCACGCAGATCGTCCACTTCGTTGTTGTGCAGCTCCATCAGCGCCAGCTTGTCCTGTTCGCGGGAGAGGCGGCGGGAGAGCTCCGGCGAGCCGGGGTAGTAGTGCAGCTCGCCGTTCTGGTTCATCTCCTCGATGACGCCCAGATAGGGGGCCATGGCAGACCACTGGGCCCGCTCGTCCCACAGGCGGCCGATGCCGTCGGCATACTCGGCCTTCTTCTGGGACCAGTCGCCGCGCAGGTCGTAGAGACCGCCACCGGCATGGGTGTCCAGCACGATGAAGGGTTTCTCCTTCTTCTTGAGGGACTCGATGATCAGGGCCTGAACGGCGTGTTTCAGCACGTCGGCATGGTTGCCGGCGTGAAAGGCGTGGCGGTAGCTCAGCATATTAGATCTCTGAGGGGGCCCTGCTGGGCACCCAGTAACGATAGATAGTTCAACAAATTGCGGCTGTTGCCGCGAAACAGGGAGAGACTGCGCAGGGTCTGCAACAGGACACCCTGTTGCAGCCGTTCCAGCTCCAGCTCGTGGGCCAGCATCGACTGATACTCCTGCTCGTCGAGCCGCGCCTTGGCGCTCTGGCGCAGGGCGCGCCACGGGGTCAGCACCGTTTCGGTCTGCACCAGCGCCGGTTGCAGGTCGGTGAGATCGACCACGATGCCGAGTTGATCGAGCCGGTGCAGCAGCAGCGCCAGATTGACGTTGCCCCCCAGCTCCTGCACGGTGAGCCAATCCTGGCTGCGCTCACCATAGACCTTGCCGCTCCAGTGCCAGAAGCCGATCGGCGTCGGCAATTCGTGGACAGCGACCCGCTCGCTGGCCATCAGCTGTTCGTCACGCAAAGAAGGCTTGCTCCATGGTTTCCAGCTCTTCGGAGAGGCTCATCCACTCCAGCTCCACCTCTTCCAGCTGCTCCTTGAGAGGGCCCTGGGATTTGAGCAGTTCGGAGAGCTTGTTCTTGGCGCTCTCTTCGTAGATGGCGGGGTCGGCCAGCTGGCTCTCGATGTCGCCAAGCTTGCCCTGCAGCTTATCCATGCTCGCTTCGAGCTTTTCCAGCTTCTGGCGCAGCGGACGGGTTTGCTGGCGGAACTCCGCCTCGCGCCGTTTCTGATCCTTGCGCGCCACCGCCGAGTTGGCAGAGATCGGGCCATCCGCCGGTTTGGCATTGGCCTCTTTCTCCTGCTCGCCGAGCCACTTGTGGTAGTCGTCCAGATCGCCATCGAACGGCTCGACCCGGCCACCGTGGACCAGATAGAAGTCATCTGTGGTGGTGCGCAGCAGGTGACGGTCGTGCGATACCACCACCATGGCCCCTTCGAAGCCTTGCAGCGCCATGGTCAGAGCGTGGCGCATCTCCAGATCCAGGTGGTTGGTCGGTTCATCCAGCAGCAGGAGGTTCGGTTTTTGCCAGGTGATCAGCGCCAGCACCAGCCGCGCTTTTTCGCCGCCGGAGAAGGGGGCGACCTTGTCGAGCGCCTTGTCACCGTGAAAGCCGAAGCTGCCCAGATAGTTGCGCAGCTCCTGCTCCGATTTATCCGGCGCGAGGCGGGCCAGATGATCGAGCGGGGTATCGTCGAGACGCAGGGTCTCCAGCTGATGCTGGGCGAAGTAGCCGATGCTGACCCCGGCGCTCACCTCCAGCTTGCCCGACAGCGGCGGGTTGGAGCCCGACAGCATCTTGATGAAGGTGGACTTGCCGGCGCCGTTGCGACCGAGCAGACCGATGCGCGAACCCGGTACCAGATTGAGTTTGATCTTCTCCAGGATCACCTTGTCGCCGTAACCGGCAGAGAGGTTCTCCATGGCGATCAGCGGGGTCGGCAGGGCCGACGGCTCGCGAAACTCGAAGCTGAATTCGGAGTCGGCGTGGGCGGGCAGGATCTTCTCCATCCGCTCCATCGCCTTGAGGCGGCTCTGGGCCTGACGGGCCTTGGAGGCCTTGTAGCGGAAGCGGTCCACATACGCCTGCATGTGGGACATCTCGCGCTGCTGCTTCTCGTACATCGACTGCTGCTGGGCCAGCTGCTCGGCGCGCTGCAGCTCGAAGTCGGAGTAGCCGCCGGTGTATTCGTTGAGCTTGCCGTTCTCGATATGGATGATGCGGCTGATGACCGAATCGAGGAAATCGCGGTCGTGAGAGATGAGCACCAGCGTGCCCTGATAGCCCTTGAGCCACTTCTCCAGCCAGATGACGGCATCGAGATCCAGGTGGTTGGTCGGTTCATCGAGCAGCAGCAGATCGGAGCGGCAGAGCAGCGCCTGGGCGAGGTTCAGACGCATGCGCCAGCCACCGGAGAAGCTGCGCACCGGCGAGCTCAGTTGCTCGTCGCTGAAACCGAGGCCGTGCAACAGCTCGGCGGCGCGGGCGCGAATGCTGTAGGCGCCGATGGTATCGAGGCGACCATGCAGCTCGGCCACCAGCAGGCCATTGTCATCCTGCTCGGCTTGCACCAGCTGGGCTTCCAGCGAGCGGAACTCCTTGTCGCCGTCGATCACGTACTCGAGCGCCGAGCAGTCGAGCGCCGGGGTCTCCTGCGCGACACCTGCGATCTGCCAGCCAGCGGGCAGGCTGAAGGTGCCGCTGTCGATGGCCAGCTCGCCCCGTACCAGTGCAAAAAAGGTGGACTTGCCACAGCCGTTCTTGCCCACCAGACCCACTTTGTGGCTGGGGTGAATGGTGGCGGAGGCGTTGTCCAGCAGCTTGCGGCCGCCGCGGATCAGTTCGATTTGACTGGCAACTATCATGGGTGGGATCTGCTTGCTCAAAATGGAGGAGAAAAACTGGCGCGGATCTTACGTGAAATGACGCAGATTTGCACTGTAGCGAAGGGCTGGCCACTGGCTGGCGCTGCAAAAACATGCCATAACAGTGAAACCAGTTCGGATACCGGAGGTTAGCATGCATATCAGGGATATTATGACGACCCGAGTCGCCACCGTTTCAATGGATGATCGACTCAGTGTCATCAAGGATATCTTCGAGCAGGCTCACTTTCGCCACCTGCTGGTGCTGGAGGAGGGCGAGTTGGTGGGGGTGATCTCGGATCGGGATCTGTTTCGCGCCATCAGCCCTTACCTCGACTCCGAGGCCGAGATGAGCCGTGACACCGAAACCCTCAACAAGCGGGCCCACCAGATCATGAGTCGTCAGCTCATCACCATCGCGTCTCATCTCACGGTGCGCGACGGCGTCAAACTGATGCTGGAGAAGGGGGTCTCCTGCCTGCCGGTACTGGAGAATGGCGCCCTGGTCGGCATCATCAGCTGGAAAGATTTTCTCAAGGTGGCGCTGGAGAGTGACGCGCTGGATTGATCCCGCCGTTCATCGCCACCAGCTGACACAGAGCAAACATAGAGAGAGGGGAGCCAAGGCTCCCCTCTCTCTATTTGAACGCAACGGATTGAACACAACTGATAGCGCGTCGCTGAGGGCACCGCTCTGTGTGCTGCCCGGATCACGACGACTCGGGTCGCCCCTCGATAAGGCAGGAGGGGCCACTGGCGGAGAGGTGCGGTTGCAGGTGGCTGCGGATCTCGTGCAGGGTGCGGTGGTACTGCTGGGCATGTTGATCGAGAAACGCGGGGCTGTGTTTGAGGCGCCGCTCCAGCGTGTCGACCAGTAGTGCCACTTTGGGGGCGGCCATGCCCGCTGGCCAGCAGTGTTGCAGCAGCTCCAGCAGTTGCCAGGCATCGCCGGGCAGGGCGGGAAACTCCTCCAACAGCTGCAAGCTAGCTTGCAGGGCGGTCTGATACTGGCTGGCCTGCATCGCCTTGTGGCGCAGCTGGCGCAGTTCGCTCAGGCGCTGCTCTCTCATCGTCAGGCGTTGGCCCAGCTCGGTGACCAGATGGTGGAACAACTGATGGGTGAGCGGGTGGGGCGCCACTCTGGCTCGGTAGTGGGTCAGTTGGGTCAGGTAGCGCCGGGCGTGGTGCGGCAACCCGCAGAATTGGCTGACCGCAAAGCCGAGCAGCAGGGCGAGGTGGTTGTCGTTTCCCTCGTCCGGTTGGTGGTGGGCAATCAGGATCAGCGCCTCGTCGAAGCGGTAATCCAGCCCCAGCATCAACGCCTGCAGCAGCTCATATTCGTGGGGTGCCAGCGTGGCGGTGCGTTTGAGGTGCTCCCACTCCTGTTGCAGGGAGCGGATCCGGTTGCTGGAGGGGGCGTGCCACAACACCGCCAGACTGGCATTGAGCATAAAGCTGTCGATGGCGAGCCGGGTACGCTGCTCGCTGAAGTGGCGCAGAGTCAGACTGTTGGCCTGCTCCAGTACCTTCTCCTCATCTTGCAGCACCAGCCCGAGCAGCATCGCCAGCTGATGCCAGCGTGGCTGATGGGGGCGAAGCTGTTGCAGCTCCCCCATGGTTTCCCACGCCGCCAACCAATGCTGCTGGTGCAGTTGGCTGGCGAGTCGCAGCTCCAGCCGGGTGGCAGAGGGCAGCCTGGCCTGATGGCGCTGCAGGTCGGTCTGGGCGCTCTGTAACTTGCCGAGCCCCAGCATGGCGTAGAAGAACCCGGCCCTTGGCCAGCTCGCCTGATACTCGTTGGCACAGAGGGCGTAGTGCTGGGCGGTGGTGACCCGCTCGGCCGATTGCAGCAGCAGGTAGCCCTTGAGCCGATCCAGCCAGGGGGTCAGCTCGCGATGCTCCCGCTGAAACAGCAGGTCTTCGCACAGGGCGGTGGCCAGTTGCCACTCCCGCAACAGAATGGGGGCGGCCAGCGTGCGGGTCAGGCTGCTTAATTTCACCAGCGGGCCGAGTACGGTGGCGAGCTGCCGGGTCATGAAGGGGAGCTGCAGATAGAGGGAGAAGTAGAGATCCGAGGGGAGAAACTCCTGTTCGCTCTGATCGGCATCGAGCAGCAGCAAAACGCAACCGGGTTGCAGCAGGCCGAGAAAGTGTGCCTCATGCAGCAGCCGGGCCCCTTCAAGGCCCTGTTGTTTGTCCTGCTGACAGATGATGGCGTCGAAGGGTTGCTGTTGCAGCAGCGCCAGCAGGCCACTGCGCTCCTGATTCGGATGGCTGTGGTAGTGGATCCGGTCGGCGGGCACACCCTGCTCGGTCAGTTCCCGGGTGATGGCGCTACGGAGCAGGGCATCCTCTTCGAGCAGCAGTATCGTCATGCACGCACTTCCTTTGAGCAGACCATTGAATGGATCATGGTAGAGCCAAGGCGCACATAGGCCCAGTTTTGGGCGAGTGAAAAGTTGACAGTAGTCAGCAGGGTAATAGATGGCGCATGATGGACAGTTATTGTACTGGTGCGCCGCTGGCCGGGAAGCTGCATTCGGTCTGCCGGATCAGGCGAGATCCATCTCCCCTCGTTCCCTGCCAGTTCAGATCGAGCTGTCCGAGGCGGCCCAGATGGCGCAGTTCAAATTCGTAGCGCTGGCAGAGGTTGTCCTGAGGCAGGGTCGCCATGCTCGCTGGCAGTCGGTATTGATAGTGAAGGATCGGCCCATCCTCCAGCTTGCTGCTGACCGGCACCAGCCCCTCGGCTGTGGGCTGCAGGGCACCCAGATAGCGGCGCAAACTGAGCGGTGCATCGATCGCCTTCTGATAGTGCAGGCCGTTCATCGCCGCCAGCTCCTCTTCCAGCCGTTGCAACTCCCCTTCCAGCCCATTGAGCGCCGCCCCCAACTGCTGGTGGGTCGTTGACGAGGCGCAGCCACCCAGCAGCAGGGGGGCAAGCAGCAGGGCGACTCTCATGAGGGGCATGGCTTCTCCTTGGCAATGACGATAAAACGTGACGGTCAACTCGGCTGGCCCTGACTATAGCAGGGGGTTGCTGGGGGGCGTCCCCTGTAGCAGTTGCGCCAGTCGGGCCAGCCCTTCGCCGACCCGGGCGTCGGTGGCGGGTTGGCTCAGGCTCAGGCGCACCCCTTGCGGGGCGGCAAACTGGCCGGCGGCGAAGTGTTCCCCGCTCGCCACGCCGACGTCAAGGGCATCGGCGGCAGCGGCAAACTGCTGGCTGCGCCAGGGCTCCGGCAGCGGCAGCCAGGCGTGCATGCTGCCCGGCTGCCAGCGAGCGGTCGGCAGCAGGTGGCGCAGCAGTTCGCCACGGCGTTTGAGGATCTCCCGCTGCTGCGCGATGAGCGGCATGATCTGGCGCTGAGAGACCATTTTGCAGGCCAGCTCGATCAATAGCGGGCTCACCATCCAGCTCGACAGCCGCATGGTCTGGGCGAAGGCGCCGCGCAGGGCGGGGGGCGTCAGCACGAAGCCGACCCGCAAGCCACCGCAGGCGATCTTGGCCAGGCTGCCCAGATAGATGACCCGCTCCGGCGCCAGATTGACCAGCGGCTGCGGGTGGGGCTCCGGCAGCAGGCCGTTGACGTCATCTTCGATGATCAGCAGATCGTGGCGACGGGCGATGGCGACGATGGCCTCCCGCCGCGCCAGACTCATGATGGCGGTAGTGGGGTTTTGCAGGGTCGGGGTGAGGTAGAGCAGCTTGGCCCGGCGGGTGCGGCAGGCGGCGTCCAGCGCCTCGGGCAGCAGCCCCTCCTCATCCATCGCCAGCCCCACCACCTGATTTTTCAGCTGGCGGGCGTTGCCCAGCATGCCGGGGTAGCTCAGCCCCTCGCACAGGATGGTCTCCCCCACGCAACCGGTCGCCAGCAGCGCCAGCATGATGCCGTGCTGGGCGCCGTGGCTGAACAGCAGGCGATCCTCACTGCAGGCCACCCCTTGCTCCGTCAGCCAGTCGACAAACTGCTGGCGCTGATCCGGCCGTCCCGCCTCCTTGTCGTAGCCGAGCAGGGCGTTGAGATCCCCGTCCGCCACTTCCCCCAGCATGGGGCGGATGATCGCCGCCCGATCCAGCTGCACCGGCAGGTTTTGCCACAACTCGATGCGGTGCCCCTCCTCCTGGCGGATCACCCACTCACTGGCGGGATCCGTGTTCGCCCCGTTGACCCCGCGCGCCTTGACCCAGGTGCCGTGCCCCACCCGGGCGGCCAGCAGGCCGCGCCGCTCCGCCTCGCCGTAGGCGCGGGTGATGGTGCCGACGGTGACACCCAGGCGATCCGCCAGGGCGCGGTGGGTGGGCAATCGGGTCTGCGGGGGCAGCTCGCCGCTCGCGATCCCCTGTTCGATCGCCTTGACCAGCTTGAGGTAGAGGGGGCCATCGAAGGCCGCCAGGTCGGGAGCCCAGATTGTCATGGTGACAATAAATCCATTGATCCAACTTTGTTCCCAATATAGCGTGAATTTCAGCCTGTTCACAATCAAATAGCACGCATTGTATCGATACAATGTGGGTAAGGAGTCACAATATGACGATGGAGTGGTATGTCACCCTGTTCGGGTTTGCCGTGCTCACCTGCGGTACACCGGGGCCCAACAACCTGATGCTGACGGCCTCCGGCGCCAACTTCGGGGTGCGCAGAACCCTGCCACATCTGCTCGGGGTGGGGGTGGGGCAGCCGGTGTTGCAATTGGTGCTGGCGCTGGGGCTCTATCCCCTGTTCGAACGCTGGCCCTTGCTGCGGCTCGGTTTGCAGATCTTCGGCAGCCTCTATCTGCTGTGGCTGGCCTGGCGCATCGCGGTGGCCGGTGCCCCCGGGGATCCGGCCCGCCGCGCCCGTCCGCTGACCATGTTGGAGGGACTGGGCTTTCAATTCCTCAATCCCAAGGCGTGGATGATGGGGATCTCCGCCATCAGTCTGTTCAGCCTGTCCGGTGCCAGTTACTGGCCGAGTCAGCTGGCGGTGATGACAGTGTTTGTGCTGGTGGCGCTGCCGGTCTGCTTTGTCTGGGTGCTGTTCGGCCATCAGCTGAGCAACTGGATCAGCTCGGATCGGGGCTGGCGGCGGCTCAATGGCTCTCTCGGTCTGCTGACGGCGCTCTGTGTGGTGATGCTCTGGTATTGAGCCGCGTTGCGCCGATGGGCGAGGAGCCGAGAAAGAGGCATTTCTGACTTGTCGCCACGGGGTTGGCTCTGCATATTAGAAGGCTTTCCCCATAACGGGGGCGTTGTATCGACAAGAGGTTGAGATGGATCTGAACTGGTTACTGCCCCTGGCGGGGTTTGCCCTGGTTACCTGCGGTACGCCGGGGCCCAACAATATGCTGCTCACCAGTGCCGGGGCGGCGCAGGGTTTTCGCCGCACTCTTCCCCTGCTGGTGGGGGTGGTGGGGGGGATCAATCTGATGATCCTCGCCACCGCGCTGGGGCTCGGTGTGGTGTTCGAGAAGGTGCCGTTGCTGCACGATGGCCTCAAGTTGATCGGCTCGGCTTATCTGCTCTGGCTGGCGTGGAAGGTGGCGACCGCCAGCGGCCCGGCCGAGGGCAACCGGCCGCTTATTCCCGCCCATCAGGGAGCCATGCTGCAACTGCTCAACCCCAAGGCGTGGATGATGGCGCTCTCCGCCATCAGCGGTTTCACCCTGGCGGGGGAGGCCTACTGGCCCTCCGCGCTCTGGGTGCTGGTGATCTTCTTTATTACCGGCCTCTACACCGGGGCGTTCTGGGTGCTTTTTGGTGCCCAGGTGCGGCAAATCATCCGCACCGCCCGGGGCTGGCGGCGTTTCAACCTTGGCATGGGGCTGGCGACGGCCGCCTGTGTCGGGATGATCTGGATTTAGCCCGGGTTGACCCGGGCCTTTACCGGCTGTCTTGTTGGCCCTGCGGGGCCTTTTTTATCTCGCCTGCGTGACCTTGCCTGCAAGGTGGCGTGGTACGGCTCTCTCTTGGGATGAAAGGAGTTCCTATGAAATGTATCGTCTGCTGGGTGGCATGAGCTGGGAGTCCACCGTCAGTTACTATCAGGCGCTCAACCGCGGGGTGCGGGCCAAGCTCGGCGGTTTGCACTCGGCGCGGGTGCTGCTCAATAGCGTCGACTTTGCCGCTATCGAGCGGCTGCAGCATGCCGGTGACTGGCCTGCCACCGCCCGCCTGCTGGCGGCGGAGGCGCGCAAGCTGCAGGATGGCGGCGCCGATTTCTTGCTGATCGGCACCAACACCATGCACAAGGTCGCCCCCGAGATTGAGGCGGCCATCGATATCCCGCTGCTCCATATCGCCGATGCAACAGCTGCCAAATTGCAAGCAGACGGGATCACCCGAGTCGGCCTGCTCGGCACCCGTTTCACCATGGATCAGGATTTCTACAAGGGGCGCTTGCAGGAGAAGTTCGGGCTGGAGGTACTGGTGCCCGGCGAGGCGCAGCGGGAGCGGGTGCACCGCATCATCTATGACGAGCTGTGCCTTGGCGACATTCGCGATGCATCGCGGGCCGAGTATCTGGCCATTATCGCGGAACTGGCGGCCGCTGGCGCCGAGGCGGTGATCCTCGGCTGTACCGAGATTGCCCTGCTGGTGGGCGATGCCCGCGCGGCGGTGCCGCTCTACGACACCACCGCCATCCATGCGGAGGCGGCAGTCGCGCTGGCATTGGCATCCGATTAATAAACTGGTCAGATCTCACTATTCTTGCTTGCCACATACCCCTTGCCATAAAAGCGTGTAAAATTGCGCCCTGAATTTTCCCCAGCCAACGCGGGTTGGCTGCGGTTCCCTAGCATGCAAGGCTGACATTGTGACTGAAGTAGATAGATTCGCGGACATTCGCCCCTACCGCGATGAAGAAGTGCCGGCAGCCATCGAACGGCTGATCCAGGATGATGAATTTATCGGCGCCATCGCCAAGTATCGTTTCGGTTCCCTGATGAACTGGTTTGGCTGGGCCATTCGCCCGCTGATCCGCCTGTTCCTGCGTCGCAAGTGGTCAAAGGTGACCACAGTGCATCAGGTCCAGATGGGGGTCACCCGGTATATGTCCCGCATGATCGCCACTTCCACCAAGGGGGTGACCTTCTCCGGGATCGAGCATCTCAAGAAAGAGCAGGGCTATCTGTTTGTCTCCAACCACAGGGACATCGCCATGGATCCGGCGTTCGTCAACTGGGGGCTGCACAGCCATGGCTTCGATACCGTGCGCATCGCCATCGGTGACAACCTGCTGCGCAAGCCCTGTGCCACCGAGCTGATGAAACTCAACAAGAGCTTTATCGTCAAACGCTCCGCCAAGGGGCCGCGGGAGATGATGAAGGTGCTGGGCGAACTGTCGGCCTATATCGGCAATTCGGTTCATGAAGGGCACTCCATCTGGATCGCCCAGAAGGAAGGGCGCGCCAAGAATGGCGATGACAAGACCGATCCCGCGATCCTCAAGATGTTCTACGTCGACGGCAAGAAGCAGAAGATCGACTTCGTCGACTACATGCGCAGCCTCAACATCGTGCCGGTCAGCATCAGCTATGAGCTGGATCCGACCGACAAGGCCAAGGCGCGCGAGCTCTACGAGAAGTCGGTCAACGGCTGCTACGAGAAGGGCGAGTTCGAGGATATCGAGAGTATCGTCGCCGGTATCGTCGGCCAGAAGGGGCGGGTACATGTCTCCTTCGGCGCCCCCATCACCGAAGGGTTCAGCGATCCGGACGAACTGGCCGCGCTGATCGACAAGGCGATCTGGAGCAGCTATCGCCTCTTCCCCAGCAACTATCTGGCAGCAGATGTCTCCGGCAAGGCCAATACCATCGAACAGGCCGCCTTCCTGACCCGTCAGTCAGAGGTCCCGGAAGAGCACAAGGCGATCTGGCGTGCGATGTACGCCAAACCGGTGGAAAACGCCGAAAAGGCTTGAATGAAGCCGGTTGTTAAACGGTTTTGCGAAAAAAACGGGCGCTGATGCGCCCGTTTTTGCGTCTGGTCAAAGTCGAGGATGAAAGGGTGGTGAATAATATGGTTTCAGCTGGTACGATCACCATGAAAATGGGATTATGCCTCTTGGCAAGGTGCGTACCAGTGTGTAACAGTGCCCCCATAGCAGAACATGAGCAAACGCTCTAAACCGCTTTGCACGGATTGCAGACGGCATTATTGAAGGACCTGTCACAGGTCCTTTTTCATTGGCTGGCAAAGATGCCGCCCAGATATACCTAACAGGAAACAGACGCCATGATCACCGGTAGCCTGAACACCCTGCAGCGGACGCCGCTGCCCGCCCCGCTGGCCCGTATCATGGCCGAGGTGGTGAAGAGCGTGGCTCACTGGGGTGACGCACCGCTCGGCAAGACCGAGATCGATGGCCTGAACCTGTTCTGTCTGGTGAGTGAGGAGCTGACCGAGCCAGCCGTGGATCGCCGTGGCGAGTTTCATCAGCACTATCTCGATATCCAGCTGCTGCTACGCGGTGAAGAGTGGATAGGTGTGGGCCCCCACGACTACGTGAGCGACGGCGCCGACCATCCCCATCCCGATCTCTGGTTTGTCGATGACGAGCAGACCAGCTATCTGGCGCTGCAACCGGGCGATTTCGCCATCTTCTGGCCGGGCGAACTGCACCGCCCGCTCTGTACCTTCAACCAGCCCGCCAGGGTGAAGAAGCTGGTGGTCAAGGTACACAAGGATCTGCTGGCCAGCTGCTAAGCGCTATCCTTGGGTGTCAGAGACCCGATCACGGCAGGGCCGCTTGCCCTGTCATGCATTGAAACGAGTGCCACGCACCCTTGAATGCGTTGAGACTCGCAAGAATTGAAACCAGTGATGCGCACCTTGGATGCGTGTTTACTGTGAAAACCAAGAATTGAAACGAGTGCTACGCACCAGTGATGCGTTGAAACTCGCAAGAATTGAAAAATTGGGCGCACCCTCCTGCGACCATAAGCCCCCGGCAGGGGAATCCCATCCTCTTTTGGATGACACGACACTGTCGGCATAAAGCCGAAGCACAGGAAGATGTAGAACATGAGCAAGTTGGTATTGATCCTTAACTGCGGTAGCTCTTCCCTGAAATTTGCCGTAATGGACGCCGAAACAGGTGAGGACATGCTGTCCGGCCTGGCCGAATGCTTCAATCTGGATGATGCACGTATCAAATGGAAACTCCACGGGGTCAAGGGCGAAGCCATGCTGGGAGCGGGTGCCGCTCACCAGGAGGCCCTCGACCATATCGTGGGTCACATCCTGCCGCAGGATCCGACTCTTGCAGAGCAACTGGTGGCCATCGGTCACCGTATCGTACACGGTGGCGAGCAGTTCTCCCGCTCCGTGCGCATTGATGACGGCGTGATCGCCGGTATCGAAGCCGCCATTCCGTTCGCTCCGCTGCACAACCCGGCGCACCTGATCGGTATTCGTGCCGCGCTGAAAGTGTTCCCGCAGCTGTCCGAGAAGAACGTGGCCGTGTTCGACACCGCCTTCCACCAGACCCTGCCGCAAGAGGCCTACCTCTATGCGCTGCCGCACAAGCTCTACCGCGAACACGGTATCCGTCGTTACGGTGCCCACGGTACTTCTCACCGCTACATCGCGGAAGAAGCGGCAAAAGAGCTGGGCAAGCCGTTGAATGAACTGAACATCATCAACTGCCACCTGGGTAACGGTGCCTCTGTCTGCGCCATCAAGAACGGCGAATCCGTTGACACCTCCATGGGTCTGACTCCGCTGGAAGGTCTGGCGATGGGTACCCGCTCCGGTGATATCGATCCGGCCGTGGTGTTCTTCATGCACGACCAGCTCGGTTACAGCGTGGAGCAGATCAACCACACCCTGACCCGTGAGTCCGGCCTGCTGGGGCTGACCGAAGCGAGCAGCGACTGCCGCTACGTCACCACCAACTACGCCACTGACGCCGGTGCCAAGCGTGCGCTGGATGTCTTCACCTACCGTGTAGCCAAGTATGTCGGTGCCTATGCCGCTGCGATGGACGGTCGTCTGGACGCCATTGTCTTCACCGGCGGTATCGGTGAGAACGCCGCCATGGTGCGCGAGATGGTGCTGGCACGTCTGGCCCTGTTCGGCTTCAAGGTGGACAAAGAGGCCAACAACGCCGCGGTACTGGGTGGCGAAGGCCGCATCACCACCGCCGACAGCCGTTGCGCCATGGTGATCCCGACCAACGAAGAGCTGGTCATCGCCCGCGATGCCCTGAGCCTGGTCTGCTAAGTCAGCCTCGCTGTGAAACAACGCCCGGCCTGTGCCGGGCGTTGTCGTTTCTGGCGCTCGCCGATTTGACATGGGGGAGGGGGGCGGTACCCTGACCACCACTGTTTTTTGCAGCCAGCGGGCTGCCCGGTTCGGGAGAGAGCAATGAAAGAGGCGTTTTTTAACTGGTTGTCGGGCCTTGGGGTGGAAGTGACCAACCTGATGGCGCTGGTGATCGCGCTGGGCTTTATCGTCATCACCTCGTTGCTGCTGCACATGGCGCTGCACCGGGTGCTGCTGGTCCGGCTGGTAGGGATCCTCGGCAAGGCCAAGCAGGTGTGGCTGCCGCCCCAGCTGCAACAGCGCCTCTTCAACCGGCTGGCCTTCGTGCTGCAGGGGGCCGTGCTGCTCGGGCAGGCGGAGATCTGGCTGCCCCGTCAATCTGATAGCCTCAAGCTTATCGAGATGGTGGCCCAGCTCTGGATTTTGCTGTTCCTGCTGCTGGCCTTCTTTGCCCTGCTCGACTGCCTGTTGTCGGTGAGTCGTTACACCCGGCTTGGCCGGGATTTGCCCCTGCGCGGCATCTTCCAGGGGGCCAAGCTGGTAGGCAGCATTCTGGTGGGCATCCTGATGATCGCCCTGCTGCTCGGCAAGTCGCCGCTGTTCCTGTTCAGCGGTCTGGGTGCCATGACCGCAGTGCTGATGCTGGTGTTCAAGGACCCCATCCTCGGGCTGGTGGCGGGGATCCAGCTCTCCGCCAACCGGATGCTGAGCGTCGGCGACTGGCTGCAGATGGACAAGTACGGCGCCGATGGCGAGGTGACCGACATCGGCCTCACCACGGTCAAGGTGTCGAACTGGGACAAGACCATCACCACCATTCCCACCTACGCCCTGATCTCCGATTCTTTCAAGAACTGGCAGGGGATGACCGAGTCGGGCGGCCGCCGCATCAAGCGCAGCGTCAATATCGACATGACCAGCGTGCGCTTTCTGACGGCCGATGAGCAGTTGCAGCTCAAGCAGGCGCAGCTGCTGGCACCCTATCTCAGCCGCAAGGAGCAGGAGCTGAGTGCCTACAACCAGCAGCTGAGCGACGCCCTGAGCTGCCCCATCAACGGTCGTCACCTCACCAACCTCGGCACCCTGCGCGCCTATCTGGATGCTTATCTTCGTGCCCACTCCGGCATTCGCAAGGACATGACCCTGATGGTGCGCCAGCTGGCGCCCACGTCAGATGGGCTGCCGCTGGAAATTTACTGCTTTACCGCGACCACCGCATGGGCCGATTACGAAGGGATCCAGGCCGATATTTTCGACCATATCTTTGCCATCATTGAGCAATTTCATCTGCGGTTGCATCAATCTCCCACAGGTTACGACATGCGTGGCTGGCAACGGGGATAAACAGGGAAACCAGGCGGGTCGGGGACGCGGAAAAATCCGCATATTAATCATCGACCCGTCGCCACTTGTCAGTTGAAATTTGCCGTGTAGAGGAGAAAAATGGCGGCCTTCTCTTCGCGCCCCTGATCCCGCTTGATCAGCTGCCAGCCCAGAGACGTCACTTCAAGTCATCATCATGGGAAAGTTATGAAGCTCCTTCGCAATAGTGTGGCAACACTCTGCTACAGCCTGCTGCTGACCGCTGCGCCGGTTTTCGCTGTTGAATATGCTCTGCCTGCGGCCAACAGCCGTCTGGTAGGGGAAAATCTGGAATACGTGGTCCCGGCCGAAGAGAACGGCCAGCCGCTGGAGGCCATTGCGGCGAAATTCCAGCTGGGGCTCACCAACATGACTGAAGCCAACCCCGATGCGGATCCCCTGCTGGTGCAGACCGGCGAGAAGCTGGTGATCCCCCAGCAACTGCTCCTGCCGGATGCACCGCGGGAAGGGGTGGTGCTCAACGTGGCCGAGATGCGCCTCTACTACTACCCCAAGGGTAAAAAAGTGGTGGAAGTGCTGCCCATCGGCATCGGCCAGCTCGGCACCGACACCCCGGAAAACTGGGTGACCAGCGTGCAGCGCAAGAAAGCGGGCCCGACCTGGACCCCGACTGCCAAGATGCATGCCGAATATGCCGCCCGTGGCGAGAGCCTGCCTGCGGTATGGCCGGCCGGTCCGGACAACCCCATGGGTCTGTTCGCCCTCTACATCGGCAAGATGTACGCCATCCACGGTACCAACGCCAATTTCGGTATCGGCCTGCGGGTGAGCCACGGCTGTGTGCGTCTGCGTAACGAAGATATCGAGTACCTGTTCAAGCAGGTACCGGTCGGTACCCGCGTCCAGTTCGTCAACCAGCCGATCAAGGCCTCTCTCGAACCCAACGGCGTCCGCTATCTGGAAGTACACCAGCCGCTGTCGCGCAGCGAAGAGGAGTTCAACTCCAAGCTGCCGGCACCGCTGCCGATGACCCCGGCGGTGACCCGCTTCATCGCTCACGCCGACAGCGACTCCCAGTTGGTGAAGCAGGCGCTGGAGCAGCGCAACGGCCTGCCGATGGCGATCAACCGTTAAGGACCGATCCCCGTCATGACAAAGGGCGAACAGCATGCTGTTCGCCCTTTTTGTTTCTGCTGCGCTGACTCAGCGTCGCAGCAGATTTGCCTGCAGCTCGCTGCCGAGCCGATCGAGCAGCTGGTAGCGCGCCTTGTAGCTGGCCCGCTTGCGGGAGGGGATCTCCTCCAGCGTCTTGCGGGGCACCTCCAGCGGCAGGCTCATCCAGAGTTCATCCTGCACGTTGCCCTGATGCTCCTGCCACAAGCCGTCGAGGTCGAACCTGACCCGATCGGCGGTGCGTTTGCTGCTCTGATAGACGTGGCTTTGGGTGCGGATCCCTAGCAGGGTGTTGCACGCCAGCCCCGAGGCCAGCTCGGCGGCCATATAGACCAGCAGGGACATGGGGCGCAATCCGCCACATGCCTTGGTGACCTGCTTGATCTCCTCGCTAAGCCCCTTGCCGCCCTGCAGCGAGCAGATCTCGAGGGTCGGGCTGGGTGCAGGGCGCAGATTGAGGGCCATGTAATAGAGCGCCACGTCACCCAGCTTGAGGGTCAGGCTCATCTCCCCCTCTTTGCCCATGTGAGTTTGGTAATCCAGTTGCAGGGTCAGCGGTGCCGTCAGCTTGTCGCTCTGCCACTGGGCCAGCAACAGGCCGCGCCCGCTGTAGATCGCCAGTTGCTGCGCTTTCGGCAGCTGACTGGCCAGCTGCTGGTAGTGGCCGCTGATAAGCCCGGCTCGCAGGCGCTTGCGGAGCCCCTTGTGGCGATAGGGGTGGATCGGCTTTTCCAGAATATCGGGGAAGCGGCTGATCGCCTGTGCCAGCAGCGGTTGCTCCTGCTGCTGGCGATAGAGGGCGCGGGCGCCGGGATTGAGCCAGAGACGCCCCACATACTTGGCCCGTCTGATGAGATGACCCGACTCTTCCACCGGGTGAAGGTGGCGGGCGAGGGTGCGCAGGTGTGACAGATGAGATGACATGGTGCCGACCTCTGACTGGTGTGATGAGACAGGGCGGGGAGTGTAGGAGCGGGGCGCGGGCTTGTAAAAAATGGATAGTAACAAAATGTGAAAACAGAACGCTCAGTAGCGGCTGGCACGGCGATATGGCCGCCACGGTCACGGCAGGAAATCTGGCGCCATCCTCTTGATGCGGCAGATGATTTGATGCGCAAAGGTTTTTATTGTGTTTTGTATTTGTTAAAAGTGGTTGAGCTGGCGCGAACGGCTGATTAAGCTAGGCCGGTTTTTTAGGGATGAGCCCGTCACCAGAGCGGGCAGAAAATGACACAAAACGGAGTTTTGCATGACAGCTAGCACACCCATGTTAATCACCTTCCTGGTGTATATCCTCGGAATGGTGTTGATCGGCTTCGTCGCCTATCGCGCCACCCGCAACTTTGATGACTACATTCTGGGCGGTCGCCGGATGGGGAGCTGGGTTACCGCCCTCTCTGCCGGTGCCTCCGATATGAGCGGCTGGCTGCTGATGGGCCTGCCCGGCGCCGTCTTCGTCAGCGGCATCTCCGAGAGCTGGATCGCCATCGGTCTGATCATCGGCGCCTACCTCAACTGGCGCTGGGTAGCGGGCCGCCTGCGGGTACATACCGAGAAGAACCGCAACGCCCTGACCCTGCCGGACTACTTCACCTACCGCTTTGAAGATCACAGCAAGGTGCTGCGGATCCTCTCTGCGCTGGTGATCCTGCTGTTCTTCACCATCTATTGCGCCTCCGGCGTGGTGGCCGGTGCCCGTCTGTTCGAGAGCACCTTCGGCATGGATTACAACACCGCCCTCTGGGTCGGTGCCGCCGCCACCATCACCTACACCTTCTTCGGCGGCTTCCTCGCGGTGAGCTGGACCGATACGGTGCAGGCGACCCTGATGATCTTCGCCCTGATCCTGACCCCGATCTTCGTCATCATCGCCGTCGGCGGGGTGGACAGCGCCATGATCGAAGTGGCCGCCAAGAGCGCCACCAACCTCGACATGTTCAAGAATCTGGATCTGATCGCCATTGTCTCGCTGATGGCCTGGGGCCTGGGCTATTTCGGTCAGCCCCACATTCTGGCCCGCTTCATGGCGGCCGACTCCCACCACTCCATGGCCAATGCCCGTCGCATCAGCATGACCTGGATGGTGTTCTGCCTTGCTGGCGCGGTGGCCATCGGCTTCTTCGGACTGGCCTACTTTGCCCGCTTCCCGGAAGTGGCGGCTGGGGTGACCGGCAACCCGGAGCGGGTCTTTATCGAGCTCTCCAAGATCCTGTTCAACCCCTGGATCGCTGGTGTGCTGCTCTCCGCCATTCTGGCGGCGGTGATGAGCACTCTAAGTTGCCAACTGCTGGTCTGCTCCAGCGCCATCACCGAGGATCTCTACAAGCCCTTCCTGCGCAAGAACGCCTCCCAGCGTGAGCTGGTGTGGGTGGGTCGCCTGATGGTGCTGCTGATCGCGGTGATTGCCATCGCCGTCGCCATGAATCCGGAGAACCGGGTGCTGGGGCTGGTGAGTTACGCCTGGGCCGGTTTCGGTGCTGCCTTCGGCCCTGTGGTGCTGCTCTCCGTGCTGTGGCCGCGGATGACCCGCAACGGCGCGCTGGCGGGCATGCTGGTCGGTGCCATCACCGTCATCGTCTGGAAGCAGTTCGGCTGGCTGGGGCTGTATGAAATCATTCCGGGCTTCCTGTTCGCGCTGCTGGCCATCGTGGCGGGCAGCCTGCTGGGTGAAGCGCCATCAAAAGCGATGCTGGAGCGTTTCCGCGATGCCGAGGAGGAGTACAACACCCCGGCCGAGAGCGCGGGAGAGCCGGTCGCGGTGAACTGATCCCCCTTACCGCTTTCTGATTGAGAGCCCCGCCCCCGGATAAGGAGCGCCCTGGTTGGCCATCCTTGCACCGGTTTGGCGGGGCTTTGTGCTATCTGATTCACTCTTGGGCACTTTTTTATGTTCGGCCGGGGGCTCGACGGTGCTCGCTTTCTTTTGTCTTGGCACCGAATATGGGACACTAGGCCGCCTGAAGGAGACCCAGTGCATGCGCCTATTCACCCTGATCCTGATCCTCCTGCTGGGGGGACTGCAATATGACCTCTGGCTGGGGAAGAACGGGCTATCCGATTATCAGAACCTGTCGGAGGCCATCTCGCAGCAACAGCGGGACAACCAGACTCTCAAGGATCGTAACGACCTCATCTACCGCGAGATAGATGATCTCACCTCTGGCCTCGAGGCCATCGAGGAGCTGTCGCGCAACGATCTGGGTTACATCAAGCAGGGGGAGACCTTCTACCGGATCATCCCCAAAGAGAAAGACAAAGAGACAGTGCCGGACGATGCGCCCTACGATGACTGATGCCAGCCGGGTATCCGGCCTGACGGCGATCGTCCCTGCCGCCGGTATCGGCAGCCGGATGGGGGCCGATTGCCCCAAGCAGTACCTGCAACTGGCGGGTAAAACCATTCTCGAACATACCCTGGAGCGGTTGCTCTCTCACCCGGCCATCGCGCAGGTGATCGTGGCGCTGGCGCCCCATGACCGCTGGTTCGAGGCCCTGCCCGTGGCGGCCGACCCGCGTATTGTGCGGGTCGAGGGAGGCGCCGAGCGCGCCTTTTCCGTCCTCAATGGCCTTCATGTGGCGCAAGGGGAGTGGGTGCTGGTGCACGATGCGGCTCGACCCTGTCTGACCCACGGCGATCTCGATGCGCTGATTGCTGCGGCCATGGGCTGCGGCGGCGCCATTCTCGGCAGCCGGGTGCGCGATACAATGAAACGCTCCGATGGCGAGGGCAATATCATCGCCACCGTCGAGCGCGAGCAGCTCTGGCATGCCCTGACGCCGCAGATGTTCCCGACCCGTACCCTGAAAAGGGCGCTGGAAGAGGGGCTGCTGCTGGGCGCCACCATCACCGACGAGGCCTCCGCCATGGAGCGGGCCGGATTCACGGTGCGCATGGTGGAAGGGCGTGCCGACAATATCAAGGTGACCCGGCCGGAAGACTTGTCGCTGGCGGGGCTGTTTTTAAGCCAGCAGGCATAAGCCCCCCAGTCAGCACAAACAGTTCAGAACAAGGTGTTCAGAGCAGGCTGTCTCGAATAAACAGGCCCGAACAAGGAGTTAGCATGATCCTGATTGGACATGGTGTGGACGTACACAAAATTGATGGGGTTGGTTTCAGCATGTTGGGAGGTTGCCGCTGATGATGCGCATTGGTCATGGTTTTGATGTCCATAAATTTGGTGGTGTTGGCCCCTGCATGCTGGGCGGCGTGGCGGTGCCCTACGAGCAGGGGCTGGTTGCCCACTCCGACGGCGACGTGGTGCTGCACGCGGTGAGCGATGCCCTGCTGGGGGCCATCGGCGCCGGTGATATCGGCCGCCACTTCCCCGATACCGCTGCCGAGTTCAAGGGCATCGACAGTCGCATCTTGCTGCGGGACGTGTTTGCCCGGGTACAGCAAGCGGGTTATGCCATCGGCAACCTGGATGTGACCATCATTGCCCAGGCCCCTAAAATGGCCCCCCATATCGACGCCATGTGCGCCGTGCTGGCCGCCGATCTGCAATGTGATTTGAACCGGGTGAACGTCAAGGCGACCACCACCGAACAGCTTGGGTTTACGGGGCGCAAGGAAGGGATCGCCACCGAAGCCGTCGTCCTACTGGTGAAACAATAATGCTGGAACAACTTGCCTATCTGCACGGGGCGCCCACCGCCCGCGGTATCCTCAAGGCCGAGGCCGCCGACTTCGTGGTCAATGAAGATCTCGGGTTTGAGCCTTGCGGTGAGGGTGAGCACATCTTCGTCCGGGTGCGCAAAACCGGCGAGAACACCGCCTGGGTGGCGGGTCTGCTGGCCGATGCGGCCGGGGTCAACCGCAATGCGGTGACCTGGGCTGGCCTGAAGGATCGCCACGCGGTGACCGAGCAGTGGTTCGGCATTCACCTGCCGGGCAAGGCGGAGCCGGACTTGTCGGTCATCGAGAGCGACAGCATCCAGATCCTGCAAGCCAAGCGTCACAACCGCAAATTGCGGGTCGGCTACCTCAAGGGCAACCACTTCACCCTGCGCCTCACCGGTCTGGAACAGGCCGACGGGCTGGAAGCGCGCCTGCAGGCTATCGCCGGGCAGGGCGTACCCAATTACTATGGTGAGCAGCGCTTTGGCCGCGATGGCAACAACCTGGAAGCGGCCAAGGCGATGTTCGCCGGTAAGCGGATCAAGGATCGCAACAAGCGCTCCCTCTACCTTTCTGCCGCCCGCAGCATGCTGTTCAACGCCATTGTCAGCGCCCGTATCGAGCGGGGGCTGGCTCACCAGCTGCTGGCCGGTGATTGCGTGATGCTCAAGGGCAGCCACTCCATCTTCAGTGAAGAGGTGCTGACCCCCGAACTGGAAGCGCGTCTTGCTTCCGGCGACGTGCAACTCACCGCGCCCCAGTGGGGCCGTGGCCGTCTGGCCAGCCAAGGTGCTGCTGCCGAGTTTGAACAGGGCGTGTTGGCCCCTTACGCCGAATGGTGTGACGGGCTGGAGAAAGCCGGACTGGATCAGGATCGCCGCCCGCTGCTGCTCAAGCCGGAGCAGATGAGCTGGCAGCTGGATGGCGGGGTACTGACCCTCTCCTTCTTCCTGCCGGCGGGCGCGTTTGCCACCAGCGTGGTGCGCGAGTTAATGCAGGCCGAAGAGGCCGATCATGGTTTCAGGAATCAGACCGATGCGAATTCTGGTCAGTAATGATGATGGTGTGCATGCCGAGGGCATTCGTGCACTCAGCGAGGCGCTGCGCGCCTGCGGCGAGGTCATTGTGGTGGCGCCGGATCGCAATCGCAGCGGCGCGAGTCACTCCCTGACGCTGGAAGTACCGCTGCGGGTCACCCGTATCAGCGAAACCGGTTACTATGCGGTGAAGGGCACGCCGACCGACTGCGTGCATCTGGCGGTCAACGAGCTGGTGCGCCCGGAGCCGGACATGGTCGTGGCCGGTATTAACCACGGTGCCAACCTGGGGGATGATGTCATCTACTCGGGCACGGTCGCCGCGGCCACCGAGGGGCGCCATCTTGGCTACCCCTCCATCGCCATTTCGCTGGTGGGCAAGACCCACTTCGCCACGGCGGCCCACTATGCGGCCCTGCTGGTGAAGGGGCTGATGAAACACCCCCTGCCTGCCGATCAGATCCTCAACGTCAACGTGCCGGACTTGCCCCTCGAGCAGATCAAGGGGATCAAGACCACCCGCCTTGGCAATCGCCACCGGGCGGAGTCGGTGATCTGCACCGAGGATCCCCGTGGCCAGCCCATCTACTGGATTGGCCCCCCCGGCAGCCAGCAGGATGCCGGTGACGGTACCGACTTTGCTGCCATCGAGCAGGGCTATGTCTCGATTACCCCCCTGACCATCGATATGACTGCCTATGACAGTCTCGCCGGTCTGGGGGCCTGGTTAGATCTGCAGGGATGAGGGTGGTGTGATAGTACAGCGCCTGTTAAATCAGCTCATTGCGCAGGATATTCGCGATTTTCGCGTGCTGGCGACCATCGCGAAAGTGCCGCGCCAGCTGTTCGTGGACGAGGCTATGGCGCACAAGGCGTGGGACAACACCGCCCTGCCCATTGGCCACGGCCAGACCATTTCGCAGCCCTATATGGTGGCGCGAATGACCGAGTTGCTGATGCAAAATGATCCGGCCCACGTGCTGGAGATTGGCACTGGCTCCGGTTACCAGACGGCGATCCTCGCCCATCTGGTGGAGCATGTTTATACCGTTGAGCGGATCAAGTCGTTGCAGTTCCAGGCCCGGCGCCGACTGCGCCAGCTCGATCTGCACAATGTCTCGGCCAAGCACGGCAACGGCTGGCTGGGGTGGCCCAACAAGGGGCCTTATGACGCCATTCTGGTGACGGCCGCGGCGAGCGAGATCCCGACGGCACTGACCGATCAGCTGGCCGAAGGGGGGCGACTGGTGTTGCCCGTGGGTGACAGCCAGCAGACCCTGCAGCTGATCGAACGATCCGGCTCCCAGCTGACCAGCCGTATTCTGGAGCCGGTACGTTTTGTTCCCCTGATTGACGGAGATGTTGAGTGAAGTTGTTTTCCCGTTTGTACGTACTGGTGATGCAGTGGGCCCGCCACAAGCATGCCCCCTGGTATCTCTCCATCACCGCTTTTATCGAGTCGGTGTTCTGGCCGATCCCGGTGGACGTGATGCTGGCGCCAATGGCGCTCGCCAAGCCGCACAAGGCGTGGCACTACGCCGGGTTGGCAACCCTCTTCTCGGTGCTGGGCGCCCTGTTCGGTTACGCCCTTGGCTATGCCCTGTGGGATCCGGTGGTGCTGCCACTGGTGGAGTCTGTGGGCTATCAGGACAAGATCGGGATCGCCCGCCACTGGTTTGAGCAGTGGGGGATCTGGGTCATTTTCATTGCCAGCTTCACCCCCATCCCCTACAAGGTGTTTACCGTGACGGCAGGGTTGTTGCAAATGGCTCTGCTGCCCTTCATCATCACCTCCCTCATCGGTCGTGGCATGCGCTTTTTCCTGGTTGCGGGCCTGATGCGCTGGGGTGGCGAGAAAATGGAACGCAAACTGATGCACTACGTGGATGTGCTCGGTTGGCTCTGTATTGGTCTGGCCGTTGTGGCCTATTTCTGGTTTAGTCGTTAAGGATCCATTATGCGTTCGCGTATTTGGCAAGGAAGCAGTGTCGTGGTGTTGTCATGGCTGCTGCTTGCCTGCTCCTCCAGTAAAAATGCAGCTCCGGTGGATGGGGTAGGTGATGACCAGTTCGTCTCGACCATTCCGGCTCGCCAGAGCGGCACTCAGCTCAGCGCCCCCATTCAGGGTGGCAGCTATGTGGTGAAGCGGGGCGATACCCTCTACTCCATCGCCTTCAACTCCGGCAACGACGTGCCGTCGCTGGCCAGTCTCAACAACATCAGTCCGCCCTACAATATCTACCCGGGGCAGCGGCTGCGTCTCGACGCGTCGGGCTCTGCGGTGACCAGCAGCAGAAGTGCCGGTACCTATGAGGTACGCCGTGGCGATACCCTGAGCAGCATCGGCCGCCAGTTCGGCATGACGCCGCAGGTGCTGGCCCAGAGCAACAATCTGAGCGCCCCCTATGCGCTGCAGCCGGGTCAGGTACTCAACGTCCAGACTGCAGGCGGTGGTTCGACCCAGATGGTGGCTGCGACTCGTCCGGCAACTGTAACGCCGGTGACAGTGAGCCGTCCGAGCAGCGGACCGCGTCCGTTGGCCGAGCCGAGCGGATCTGGTCAGACCACGCCATTCATCGCTCAGAAATCCGTTGCTCCGGCGGCACCGAAGGAATACGCTCAGACCAAAGAACAAAAAACAAACAACTCCCAGTCGAGACTTGCTTGGCACTGGCCCGCAAAAGGCCGGATCGTCGAGGGGTTCTCTGTTGCAGAACAGGGTAACAAGGGTATCGACATAGCCGGCCAGAAGGGGCAACCCGTCTACGCCGCCAGCGGTGGTAAAGTGGTATACGCTGGCAGTGCTTTAAGGGGGTACGGCAAGCTGATCATCCTCAAGCATGATGATGACTATCTCTCCGCTTACGCACACAACGACGAGTTGCGGGTGAAGGAAGGGGACAGCGTCAAGGGGGGCTCGGTCATTGCCAACATGGGTAGCACGGACGCGCCGGATGTGCGATTGCATTTCGAGATCCGGTACCGAGGCAAATCGATCAATCCGATGAGCTATTTGCCAAAGCGTTAACCCCAGAGAGACCGTCTTACTCTGGTAACGTCAGGGAGACACACCATGAGCCAAGAACAACTGGTAATGCAGGATGCAGAGTTAGAGTTTGACGCTGAACCCGAATCGAGCGAAGAAGAAGTAGAAGAGTTGCATGAGGTAGTCGCCGAGGCGGAAGAGACTATTTCCGATGAGTTGCTGGCACCGGAACTGAACAAGGTGATGGATGCCACGCAACTCTATCTGGGGGAGATTGGTTTTTCCCCGCTGCTCACTGCCGAAGAGGAAGTCTACTACGCCCGTCGTGCCTTGCGGGGTGACAAAGCAGCCCGCAAGCGCATGATCGAGTCCAACCTTCGACTGGTGGTGAAAATCGCCCGTCGCTACAACAACCGCGGCCTGGTGCTGCTGGATCTCATCGAAGAGGGCAACCTCGGTCTTATCCGCGCGGTCGAGAAGTTCGACCCCGAGCGCGGCTTCCGTTTCTCCACCTACGCCACCTGGTGGATCCGTCAGACCATTGAGCGGGCCATCATGAACCAGACCCGCACCATCCGTCTGCCCATTCATGTGGTCAAGGAGTTAAACGTTTACCTGCGCACCGCGCGTGAACTCTCTCACCGTCTCGATCACGAGCCGACCGCCGAGGATATCGCCTTTGCGCTGGATTGTTCGGTGGACAGTGTGAACCGCATGCTCAAGCTCAACGAGAAGATCACCTCGGTAGATACCCCCATCGGTGGCGATCGCGACAAGGCGCTGCTGGATGTGCTCTCCGACGAGCGCGGCATGGGGCCCGAGCTGGAATCTCAGGATGACGACATGCGCGCCAGCATTGTGCACTGGCTGGAAGAGCTCAATCCCAAGCAGCGGGAAGTGCTGGCACGCCGTTTCGGCCTGCTGGGTTACGAGCCTGCCACGCTGGAAGATGTGGGGGCCGAGATTGGTCTGACCCGCGAGCGGGTGCGTCAGATCCAGGTAGAGGGGCTGCGCCGCCTGCGGGAGATCCTGCTGAGCCAGGGGCTCTCCATCGAGGCGCTGTTTCGCACCTGATCACGATGGCTGCCGGCTGACAACAAACGGCTGAACAAGTGAATAGCACGAGGGGAGCAATCGCTCCCCTCGTTTTTTATTGCCTGTCGTCTGGCGATGGCGGTGCGGTTATACCAGCTCGGCCAGCATGGTGTCGGCGTAGGGCACCAGCGCTTCACCCTTCTTCACCTTGTCGAGATAGTCCGGGTTGGCGATGAGCGGACGACCGATGGCCACCAGATCGAAGCGGTTGGCCTCGATGGCCACGGCGGCGCGCTCGGCGTCGTAGTTGCCCACCCCGACCAGATTGCCCTTGTAGTTGGCACGCAGATAGTCGGAGGCGCGGCCACCCAGATAATCGAAGGTGAGGTTGTCATCGAAGATGCCGAGGTGGATATAAGCCAGCGGGCGATCGTTGAGCTCGGCCAGCAAATAGTCGAACACGGCGCGATCTTCCGGGCTGCCCTCCAGATGAACATAGGCACCGGGGGAGAGGCGAATGCCAACCCGATCACCGCCGATACGGGCGCTGATGGCATCGACCACTTCCAGCGCGAAACGGCTCATCTTCTCCGGGCTGCCACCGTAGTTGTCGCTGCGCAGGTTGGTGGAGTGGTGCAGGAACTGATCGATCAGGTAGCCGTTAGCACCGTGGATCTCCACTCCGTCGAAGCCCGCTTCGATGGCGTTGGCAGCGGCCTGGGCGTAATCCTGCACCAGCTGGGCGATGTCGGCTTCGGTCAGGGCACGCGGCACCTGATAGGTCAGCTCGCGCATGCGGGGTACAGTGCCGTCAAAGGCCACGGCAGAGGGGGCCAGCACTTCAGCCTGATGGAAGAAGGGGTGGGAGAGGCGGCCGACGTGCCACAGCTGGGCGAAGATCTTGCCGCCCTTGGCGTGCACGGCGTTGGTCACTTTCTTCCAGCCATCGATCTGCGCCTGGGTAAAGAGGCCCGGGGTATTGGGGTAGCCCTGCCCGTCGGGGCGGATGATGACGGCCTCGGAAACAATCAGACCGATGTCGGCGCGGCGGCCGTAATAGGCAGCCATCTGCTCGGTCGGCACCAGACCGGGGCCTGCCATGCAGCGGGTGAGCGGGGCCATCATGAAGCGGTTGGCCAGGGTCAGAGTGTCATTGAGTCGATACGGCTGAAACAGGGTATTCATGATAGTTTGTCCTGAACGGGTTATTCTTGAATGTGCATTCAAGACGTTTTTTGCGTCGGGCGCAAGCTTTTTTTTGAATGCACGTTCAAGAAGGTTGGCCCGAGCGGGCGGCTGGGGTAAACTTGCCGCCCTTTCCAGCCACTCTTTACCGGCGGGCCTTGTTGCCCCTTGCCGGTGAACCATTTCCCACGGGAGGAACCATGCGCATAGCCGAGTTTGATCGGGACGAGGTGCTGCGAAATGCCATGGAAGCGTTTCGCGCCAAGGGATACGCCAAGACCACCATGCAGGAGCTGGTGGCCGCCACCGGCCTGCATCCGGGCAGCATTTACGGCGCCTTCGGCAACAAGCGTGGCCTGCTGCTGGCGGCGGTGGATCACTATGTCGAGGGCAAACGCACCCTGCGCCGCGTCCTGCTCGACAACCCGAGCCCGCTGGCTGGCCTTGCTGCCTATCTCGACCGGATTGTAGGGGAGGCGCTCTGCGGCTCCTGTCTGGTGACCCGCACCATGATGGAGCTGAGCGAACAGGATGAGGAGCTGACCCAGCGGGTCAAGGTCATCTATGGCGAGCTGGAGCAGGATCTGGCCGAGTTGCTGACACAGGCGCAGGCCAAGGGCGAACTGGCCCCGGATCGCAATATCCGCACCCTCACCGCCTTGCTGCTGATCAACCTGCAAGGTCTGGTCACCTTCGCCCAGTGCCGCCCCGATCGCCCCCTGCTCGACGACGTGGTCGCCCAGCTGATGCGTGCCCTGCGGGCGTAACGCGATACCGCAGAAACAACAGTGGCTCCCTCGGGAGCCACTGTTGTTTCTGGTCTCAGCCCTTGCATCAACCTTTGTTGCCAGACGCAGCGGCCTTACCTCGGCCCCACCAGCTCCTTCATCAAATCTTTCAGCCACACCAGTGCCGGTTGCTGCGCGTGAACGGGATGCCAGACGCAGTTGAGGTGGTAGTCAGGCACGTCTTCGGGCAGAGGCAGGCTTTTCAGCGGCCAGTGGGTGGCGAGCAGCTCGGCCACCATGCTGGGCAGCACCAGCAGGTGATCGCTCTGGCTGACGATGGCGGCGGCGGACATATAACTCTGGCTGTTGACCGAGATGGTGCGGCTAAAGCCCAGACTCTTCAGATAGCGGTCGAGGCTCGCCTCAGAGGTGCCCAGCGGCGAGTGGAACACATGGGGCATGGCGATGAGTTGTGGCAAGGTGATGCGTTCCTGCCACTGGGAGGGGTCATCCTCGGCACCGGCGGGGGCCGATTTGGCAATCGGCAGATCGGCGCGTACCAGCCCGGCCAGCGGCTCGGTGAGCCAGGTCTCCTTGCCCAGATACCCCGGCACCTGCATGTACTCGTCAAACCCCAGCACCAGATCGATCTCGCCGCTCGCCAGCTCGGCTTCGGGCAGGGTGTCGCGCAGGATGCGGATCTCGATGGTGACCCCCGGCGCCAGCCGTCTGAGCCGCTGAATAAGCGGCGGGATCAGCACGCACTCCACGTAATCTGTGGTGCAGAGCACGAAACGGCGCCTGGAATGGATCGGCTCAAACTCTTCTTCCTCGGTGAGCTGCTGCTCCAGCAGCCGCAGCGCCTGCTGCACACCAAGATGCAGCCGCTGGGCGCGCGGGGTCGGCAGCATTCCCTGCGGGGTGCGCACCAGCAGCGGGTCGCCGAGAAAGGTGCGCAGCCGGTTGAGTGAGTGGCTCATGGCGGGCTGACTGATAAAGAGCGCTTCGGCGGCGCGAGTGACGCTGCCCTGCGTCATCAGGGCGTCAAAGGCGAGCAGCAGATTGAGGTCGAGCTGGTGCAGTTTCATGGGGGGATTATTCGCCGTGTTTATGGGACAATCCATCCTATTCATTTGATGGATAGGGGCGCAACGTCTTACTCTGCGACCCACTGTTATTTTTTCAGGATTCCCACGCCGTGTTGGCGTAAATGGGGGCCTCAATCCATGCAAGGAGCCTTGCGATGAGCATCAAGACCATTCATTCCACGCCGGCCGCCGACGGCTTCACCATGCCCGCCGAGTGGGCGCATCAGCAGGCCGTCTGGATGATCTGGCCGTATCGCCCTGACAACTGGCGTGAAGCCGGTCGCTTCGCCCAGCCTGTCTTTGCCAAGGTAGCGGATGCCATCGGCGGCGCCACCCCGGTCTTTATGGGGGTGCCTGCCCAGTTTATGGAGCAGGCCCGCGCCATCATGCCCGCCCATGTCACCCTGGTCGAAATGAACAGCGATGATTGCTGGGCCCGCGATACCGGCCCCACCATTGTTACCAACGCTGCCGGCGAGTGCCGTGGGGTGGATTGGGGCTTCAACGCCTGGGGCGGCCACAAGGGCGGTCTCTACTACCCGTGGAATCAGGATGAAGAGGTCGCAGCCCAGATGCTGGCCCAGCACGGCATGGCTCGCTACGACGCGCCGCTTATTCTGGAAGGGGGCTCCATCCACGTCGATGGCGAAGGCACCTGCCTGACCAGCGCCGAGTGCCTGCTCAACGAAAACCGCAACCCGCACCTGAGCAAAGAGCAGATCGAAGCTCACTTGCGCGACTATCTGGGCGTCACCAGCTTTATCTGGCTGGACGAAGGCGTTTATATGGACGAAACCGACGGCCACATCGACAACATGTGCTGCTTCGTGCGTCCGGGTGAAGTGGCCTTGCACTGGACTGACGACCAGAACGATCCCCAGTACGCCCGCTCCGTGGCCGCCCTCAAGGTGCTGGAAGCGGCGGTCGACGCCAAGGGTCGCAAGCTCAAAATCTGGAAGCTGCCCCAGCCGGGCCCGCTGTTCTGCACTGAAGAGGAGTCTGCCGGTGTCGAGAGCGGTAGTGGTGTGCCGCGCGAGGCAGAAGGGCGTCTGGCCGGTTCCTATGTGAATTTCCTCATCACCAACGATCGCATCGTCTACCCGCTGCTGGATGCTGCCACCGATGGCGAAGCCCAGCGCATTCTGGAAGAGATCTTCCCGGAGCACACCGTGATCGGCGTACCGGCCCGCGAGATCCTGCTGGGCGGTGGCAATATCCACTGTATTACTCAGCAGATCCCTTCCGGCCAGTAAGAACCGGATGACGATCCTGCTGCGAGGCCGTGATCAAGGCTTATGTGCTGTTCGCTTATGTGAAACCGAGGGCTCACGTATGTTCATACGCTCCGGTTCCTGTGCAGCTCTTCACCTTACTGACGGCCTCTCGCGACGGGTCGCAAACCGGTTCCGGTGAGTATTCAAAACCCCATGCCGTGGGGTTTTATCTCTTGATGGTGTGATGGTCGCAGGCGCTGATGCGGCGATCATCATGACAAACAGTCACCCTTTTACAGGAGATCCTAAATGATCGAAGTGACCGAGGTTTCCATTGCCGAGCTGCGTGCCGCGCTCGAATCAGGCCGCACCACAGCGGTCGAACTGGTCAAGGCCTATTTGGCCCGGATCGAGGCCTACAACGGCCCCGAGACTGCCACCAAGCTCAACGCCCTTGTGGTGCCCAATCCCGATGCGCTGAAAGAGGCGCAAGCGTCTGATGAGCGCCGCGCCCGTGGTGAAACTCTGGGGCCGCTCGACGGCATCCCCTACACCGCCAAAGACAGCTATCTGGTCAAGGGGCTGACCGCCGCCTCCGGCAGCCCGGCCTTCAAGGATCTGGTTGCCCAGCGCGATGCCTTCACCGTGGAGCGCCTGCGCGCCGCCGGTGCCATCTGCCTTGGCAAAACCAATATGCCGCCGATGGCCAATGGCGGCATGCAGCGCGGCGTCTATGGCCGTGCCGAGAGCCCCTACAACGCCGACTACCTGACCGCGCCGTTTGCCTCCGGCTCCTCCAACGGCGCCGGTACTGCCACCGCCGCCAGCTTCTCTGCCTTTGGTCTGGCCGAAGAGACCTGGTCGAGCGGCCGTGGCCCGGCCTCCAACAACGGTCTGTGTGCCTACACCCCGTCCCGTGGCGTCATCTCGGTGCGCGGCAACTGGCCGCTGACCCCGACCATGGATGTGGTGGTGCCCTATGCCCGCACCATGAACGATCTCTTGGAAGTGCTCGACGTAGTGGTCGCCGACGATGCCGACACTCGTGGCGATCTGTGGCGCATGCAGCCTTGGGTGAAGCTGCCCAAGGTCTCTGAAGTGCGTCCGGCCTCCTATCTGGATCTGGCTGCCAAGCCCGATGCCCTCAAGGGCAAGCGCCTCGGCGTGCCGCGCATGTTTATCAACAAGGATGAACTGGCCGGCACTAGCGAAAATCCCGGCATCGGCGGCCCGACCGGTCAGCGCATCTATACCCGTCCGACCGTGATCGCGCTGTGGGAGCAGGCCCGTCAGGCGCTGGAAGCCGCGGGCGCCGAGGTCATCGAAGTGAACTTCCCGCTGGTCTCCAATTGCGAAGGGGACCGACCCGGCGCGCCGACCGTGTTCAATCGCGGTATCGTGAGCCCTGAGTTTCTCAACGACGAGCTGTGGGAACTCTCCGGCTGGGCGTTCGACGACTTCCTGCGCGCCAACGGCGATCCCAAGCTTAAGCAATTGGCCGATGTCGATGGGCCGAAGATCTTCCCCCACGATCCGGGCACCCTGCCGAACCGCGAGGGCGATTTGGCGGCGGGCATGGACGAGTACGTCAAGATGGCCAAGCGCGGCATCAAGCGCTTTGACGAGATCCCCACAGTGCCGGATGGCCTGCGCGGTCTGGAAAAGACTCGCAAGCTGGACTTGGAAGATTGGATGGACGGGCTCAAGCTCGACGCCGTGCTGTTCCCGACCGTCGCTGACGTCGCCCCGGCTGACGCTGATGTGAATCCGGCCTCCGCCGATATCGCCTGGAGCAACGGCATCTGGGTTGCCAACGGCAACCTCGCTATCCGCCACCTCGGCGTGCCGACTGTCACCGTCCCCATGGGCGTGATGGCCGATATCGGTATGCCGGTGGGGCTGACCTTCGCCGGTCGCGCCTATGACGACAACAACCTGCTGCGTTTCGCCTCGGCCTTCGAGTCCACCGGCAGCAAGCGTATGGTGCCGCCGCGCACTCCGCCGTTGGGGTGATTGATGTTGTGAGTTAAATCTCCGTGGTTCGTCCGAAGATAATGAAAAAACCACCCGTTATGCGGGTGGTTTTTTACTTTAGTTGTGGGGAGCCGATTATTCCCATCATGCATTGAATAACTAATAACCTATTGATACCTAAACTTAGTCAGATTTCACGCGGCGCTTGACGTAATGTCCACAAAGTTCAAATTCAAATTCAAATTTTTGCTTTACCTCCGAATCTTGATTTTTAGGAGGAGATGACAGTGACTCTCTGGTTTTATAGGTTTTCCTGTCATTACGTATAACACGCATCAGAATTTCCTTAGAAATTTCTTAATGTTGGCTGTGGTTAACTTACCACACGACTCCTTTATCTTAGACCATTTACCTGCTGAGGTCTTCTTTTGAGCAATTGATGTGCCAGTATCATCAACTTGCAGCAGGTACTCGTGGGTTGGTGTTACCTTATGCCAACTCCGCACACCATTACTGCTTTCATACACCCAGTCGAGAGTGTTGTCATCTATCAGTGATAATTCATTTGCTACGTCAAGTGCCGATTGATACCTTTTTGAAAGATCAACCTTCAGACAAGTTTCTACAACTGATTTTAAGCGTGAGGGGATGTGTTCAAGGAATAGTCGCTTCGGGAAGGTCTTTTCTAAAATAGCACTTTTGAACTCATCAAACGATTTGAAGGTTGCTATCTGAGCGTTGAAGTCGGGCTCACCTACGATCAGTCTATAGATGGTAAGCCCTAATTGGTAAATATCATACTGGCTCGTAAACTCTTGGTCAGTAAAAAATTCAGGAGCTATATGCTTTTGATACATCTGCTCAGGTTTAGCCATGTAATTCAATCCCATAGCTTTAGCAAGCCCAAAATCTGATATCAAGGCCTCCATTCTATTTGAAAGTAGAATATTGTCTGGCTTTATATCAAAGTGGATCAGATTTTTTGAGTGAATATTATGCAGGCCAGAGCAGATGTGAATAGAAAATCTAATGATATCTCGCATAGAAAGAGACTTGTTTTTTGCAAGCTCTTTCAATGACCCATTTTTATAATATGGCATTGCAAGATATATATTATTATCACATGCACAGGCATACTGAATTTGAACTACATGAGCATGAGCCGCTTTGTATAACAGTCTGGATTCAGAAAAAAAGCATCGCTGTCTTTGAATTTATCCTGCCTCATTTCTTTAATAACTAGCTGAGCATCTAAATATTTGTCATGAGCAATGTATGCTTTAGAATTTCTACCATCTTGACCAATTTCTTTTATATATTCAAATTCGACTTGAGCGCGACTATAAACACCGTACATATCAAGCTCCTATCGCGCACAAAGTCGCTTCGCGTTCAGTTTTAGACAATTCACCCCAGTTTTCTATTCCCTCTGGGAATATATCCCCTTCAACTAATGGTTTAAAATGGCTTCGTTCAATATTAATTCTAGATGCGATATTTGAGATCTGACCAATGTAATATGTTTTTACGTTGCTGCTTGCGAATGCTTCTTGAATGACGCCTTCGATCTGAACTCGCTCAATGGATATACTCTGTGCTGTAGGCTCGAGAACTCGGATTCCTGCCTCTGAAATCTTATATTCTAGAAGCACATCAAGTAGATTAAGTCTGATATGTTTGAGTTGCTCAGGAACTCCTAGTGATTTTGGAATGATAATTTTCCCAATAGTTATCACTTCGCTTTTATCTGAATCGAACACACAATAAATCACTTCTGTTGGTGACGCCCGCACTCCGATTTTCATAATGGAAATTCCTTTGAGATATTGAAAAGTATTTTATTTTTAATGTAATTGAAGTTGAGTTCTATTATTTTCCATCCATTGCATCATAACCTAGTTTATTTTTTTATAAAGATAATCGATGAGAAAACTAGACGCAGTTCAATAAATTAGATATGTAGCGTTGATTAATGGAATTATGGGGTGTCAAACATCCAAGGCAGTAGGTTCGAATCGCAGGCCGAGAAACCGCTGATATCCCGAGTTCTCAGCCGGTCTTGCCATAACTCGGTGTGCGGCGGTAAACGGACGATTACGCTACGCTAATCGACCCTACATTATGTGGCTTATTGTTACCTTCCCCTTATCTCCAGCCCTTCTCCCCTTGTTTGTGATCAAGAGTGGGAGAAGGGGGCGAAATTGATTCCGCTGGCTGTGTTTTGGCTCTGTGGTGCGGGTGAATATGTGTGGCTTGGAATTGGCACGGACCATCCCCTCTCCCTTGGGAGAGGGTTAGGGTGAGGGGTCGCTATCTGTGTTGCAGGTTCGAATAGCGAAGCGTATTCGGACGTTCGCGAACAGGAGGTCACTGCCGATTTTTCCGGACTTACCCCTGACTTCCCCCAGACTTCACCTTCTCTTCACAGAACCTCATTTTCCCCTCACAAATCCCCCGTATCTTCTGCTCACTGCGTAAAAGGCCCGGCTTGCCACAGGGGTGGCGAGGGGGCGGTTGGTTCGAGGGAGCAAGATGATGAAAGGTTGGATGAAGTGCACATTGGCCGGGGCCGTGGTGCTGATGGCGAGTTTCTGGGGTGGCAGCGTGCGGGCGGCGGGGATCGAACTCAAGCAGGTGAGCGGCCCTGTCTATGTGGTGGAGGACAACTACTACGTCAAAGAGAACTCCATGGTCTATTTCGGGGCCAAGGGGGTGACGGTGGTGGGGGCGACCTGGACGCCGGATACCGCCCGCGAGCTGCACAAGCTGATCAAACGGGTCAGCAGCAAGCCGGTGCTGGAGGTGATCAACACCAACTACCACACCGATCGGGCGGGCGGTAACGCCTACTGGAAGTCCATCGGGGCCAAGGTGGTGGCGACGCGCCAGACCCGGGATCTGATGAAGAGCGACTGGGCCGAGATTGTCGCCTTTACCCGCAAGGGGCTGCCGGAGTACCCGGATCTGCCGCTGGTGCTGCCCAACGTGGTGCACGATGGCGACTTCACCCTGCAAGAGGGCAAGGTGCGGGCCTTCTACGCGGGCCCGGCCCATACGATGGACGGCATCTTTGTCTACTTCCCCGACGAGCAGGTGCTCTATGGCAACTGCATCCTCAAGGAGAAGCTGGGCAACCTGAGCTTTGCCAATGTGAAGGCCTATCCGCAGACCATCGAGCGGCTCAAGGCGATGAAGTTGCCGATCAAGACGGTGATCGGCGGTCACGACTCACCGCTGCACGGCCCTGAGCTGATTGAGCACTACGAGGCGCTTATCAAGGCGGCGCAGCAGTCATAACCGCTGCGTGGCAGAGAGCCTGCAAGCCGTGCCATCGCTGCAATCAGCAGCCATAACGGCACACCACAAAACGCCCGCTTTCAGGAAATAAGCGGGCATTTTGCGTTTGCGGTTTTTTTGGTGGCTGTGAGTGCGTGGCATTAACGCTGTTCAAGGGGGGTTAGCTTTCATAAGATGGCCTTCTCTCTTTTCCCTGAAAGTTATCCATTTTCGTTATGCAATACGCCTCTCTCGCGCGCCTCAAACAGGCCTTTATCACCGGGATGTGGGCCTCGCTGGTCAGCATCGTTATCGGCTTCGCCTTCAAGGTGTGGCTGGCGCAGTGGGTCGCCAAGGGGGAGCTGGCGCTGTTCAACAGTGTGGTGGATTTGATCTCCCTCTCCTTTATCCTGATGACAGGTTTTCGCTCCTCCATGGTGGTGAGCTACTCCCAGACCAAAAACGATCGGGACATCATCAATATCTTTCGCTACTTCCTGATTGGCATCGTGCTGCTCACCTGGGGGGCGGTGATCCCCTATATCAAGCACGGGCTCCATATCCGGGTGGAGTATTTGCAACTGGTGGGGGTCATCTTCGGGCTGGGGCTCAAGGTCTACTTCACCAATCTGGTGGCCATGTACCGGATGTATACGCTCTCCAACCGGGTCACCTGGCTGGAGCCGCTGGCCAACGGCCTGCTGTTTATGGCCTGCTACTTTGGGCTCGGGATGGATGCGCTTGCCTCGCTCTTCTACGGGCTGACCTTCTCCTCGCTCGCTATCGCCGGTTATATGTATCTTTCGCGGCGCCGAGCCATCGCCACCAGGCCGCTCGCCAAGGTGGCGCTCGGCCCCGAGATGGTGAGCTATGTGAAGAAGAGCTTTACCGCCTCTCTGGAGGCGGGGGCCAGCATCCTGATGATCTACATCACTGTGCTGCTCACCATCCGCCACTTCAGCCTCGACGAGCTGGGGGATTTTCAGGTGGTGGTGCGCCCCATCTTCACCTATATGACCACCTTGTTCGTCTTCCCCATCTACCGCTTTGTGCTGCCTGAGCTGGCGGTCAATCTGCGCAACGGCGATCACCGCCAGATCAGGATGATCCGCCGCTGGATATTCCGCCTCTCCGCCATCGTCAGTCTGGCGTTCTTTGGTTTGATGCTGCTGGCGGGCAAGCCGCTGGTGCTGTTGTTCTTCCCCGCCGATTACGTGGGGGCGGTGCCGGTGCTGTTCCACTTCTCTATCTTCTTCATCTTTATGATGCTCAACGGCTATCAGCTCGCCTATATCAAGGCTCACGGCCACTTTACCCAGAGCCTGCTGATCCGGCTGGCAGGCATAGTGGCACTGGTTGCCGCCTACTATCTGGTGGCCGAATTCACCGCCAACGTGGTGGCGATTATCGTGGCGCTGGGCCTTGGCTATATGGTGATGTTTATCCTCTCGACCCTGGCGGAGCGGCAGATCTTGCGTACCCTGCCACCCGAGCTGGCGACGGCGCCCTAGCTGTCGCCGCGAGTGTGCGCGGTATCTGTGGGCTGAAGGGGTTTGCAGGAGAGGATGGGTTGAAGCGACCAAGCAAAGAGAACGCCCGGGATCGGGCGTTCTCTTTTTATGGGGCTCGCAGCCCCGCTGTTGCCCCTTTATGGCATACGGGGCTTGGCGGTGGCCGGTATAAGCTGGAGTTGGGTCATTTCAGGAAAATCCATAAATCCTGCTTATAGTGAGCCGGTTTGCCGCTGCGCCCCCGCACGGCGGCAAAACCGGCCGCACAGGGGCTTGTTCCTGTTTGCAGGGATGGGTTTGCAGGGATTGGTTGGAAGGGATTGGCGCGGGCCGTTAGCGCCGCCCCTTGCCACCCTTGTGGCCAGCGAGGGCCTGCTTTCTGGCACGCTGTTTCTGGGCCGCCTTGCTGTTGCGGCGCGGCTCGGGCTCGAAGCGGGTGAGATCCGGCTCAAAGCCGGGGAACCACTGCTGGGGCAAACGGGTGTCGAGCACCGCTTCCACCTTCTCCAGCAGCGGTGCATCTTCCGGGCTGAACAGGGTGATGGCGAGCCCCTTGTTGCCAGCGCGACCGGTGCGACCGATACGGTGGACGTAATCCTCTGCCACAAACGGGAATTCGAGGTTAATCACGTAGTTGAGATCCGTGATATCGAGGCCGCGGGCCGCCACGTCGGTGGCAACCAGCGCCTGCAGGGTGCCGGCGCGAAACTCCAGCAGCACCTTCTCCCGCGCGCTCTGCGACAGGTCGCCGTGGAAGGCCAGCGCATTGATGCCCGCCTTGCCAAGCTGCTGGGCCAGTTTGTCGGCCCCTTGGCGGGTGCGGCTGAAGATGAGGGCCGGTGCCCACCCCTTCACTTTCAGCATATGTTCGACCAGCGCCAGCTTGCGATCGCTATCGACGGTATAAACCCGCTGCTCTACTTCGGCTGCCGTGGTGTTGCGCGGTGCTACTTCAATCAGTTCGGGGTCGCGTAGCAGCACTTTGCTCAAGGCAAACAGGTTGTCGTCGCAGGTGGCGGAGAAAAGCAGGGTCTGGCGATCCGCCGGGATCTGTTTGAGCAGCGCCTTGATCTCGTCCATAAAGCCCATGTCGAGCATGCGGTCCGCCTCGTCAAACACCAGATGGCGCAGCGCCGCCAGACTCAACGCCCCCTGTCGCAAATGGTCGAGCAGGCGGCCCGGGGTGGCGATCAGGATATCCACTCCGGTTTGAAGCGCCGCTACCTGCGCCGCGATACTCACCCCGCCGTAGACCTGGGTGCTGGTGAGACCGGTGCCCTGACCGTAGCACGCCACACTCTCGGCAACCTGTACCGCCAGCTCGCGGGTCGGCACCAGCACCAGCGCGCGGATCGGACGGGGCTCTGCCTGTGGCTGTTGCAGCAGCTGTTCCAGCAGCGGCAGCACAAAGGCGGCGGTCTTGCCGGTGCCGGTCTGGGCACCCGCCATCAGATCGCGCCCCGCCAGAATGACGGGGATAGCGCTGGCCTGCACCGGAGTCGGCGCGGCATAGCCCAGTTCGGTCAGGGTCTGCTGCAAGCGGGGGGAGAGGGCCAGTTCGGCAAAGGAGGCTGTGGACATAGGGGCACCAGTCGGGGTTATCGCGGCCTGCGGCCACGATGCTGTGAGTGATCGTGGCCGCGATGGTAACAGAAGCGGGGGGATCGGCAGAAGGCGGCTATGCCTCTGCGTCGTCCGGCAACGGGCGGATCAGCCGGATCGTCTTGCCCTCGTAGCAGGCGATGTTGTGCTTGCCGTGCTGTTTGACGTGGTAGAGCAGCTCGTCGGCCAGATGCACCGCCTCGGTGACGGTGAGGTAGTCGCGAATGCGGATCACCCCGGCGGAGAAGGTGATGGGGGTGGGCAGCTCGGGGATCTGCAAGGGGGCGTTTAACAGCCGTTCGGCCGAATGGATCATCATCTCGTCATCCTCCATCCCCTGAAACAGCACGATAAACTCCTCGCCGCCCCAGCGGATGGCGGTATCGATCTTGCGAATGCTGCCCTTGAGGTGGCGGGCAAAGGCGATGAGCGCGGCATCGCCGATGCTATGACCATGCAGATCGTTGATCGACTTGAAGTTGTCGATATCGAGGATCATCAGGTAGTCGTGCTCGTGCAGCAGCCTCTGGGTGAGAATGTCCCGCCGTGGCAAGCGGGTCAGGTGATCGGTATGGGCCAGGGTGCGCAGCCGCTGATAGATCTGCTTCCATGCCACCATCACCAGCAAAATGATGATGAGATAGATCTTGAACGCGGGGCCGTGAAAGGCCAGCTGGATGAAATCGAGCCAGGAGTAGGACCACCTCAGATAGAGATCTTCCCCTGCCTTGGTGCGCATAAAGGGTTTGCTCAGGCAGATCTGCCAGGGGAGGCAGGGCTCGGCAGCCTCAAACGAGATGTCGGTACGAGTCGGGTTGACGGCATCGAAGGGGTGCAGCACATCCCGAAACGCCTCATCGACAGCGATGTCGATGCTAAGCAGCCCGTACTTGTAGCCGCTGCGCCCCGACTGATGAATGAAGGGGAAGCTCATCACTATGGTTTTGCGCATGCTGAAGCTGTCGATACCGATATCGGAGACAAAGGCCTCATCGGCGCTGCAGAAGGGGCGGCCGGGTGCAAAGCTGGCGCAACCGAAGTAGTGATACCAGGCGGGCAGTGTCATCAGATCCACCTTGATCGGCGCCAGTCTGGCGGGCAGCAGCTTGTTGTCGGCCACCATGCCGATCAGCCGGTAGTCGTTCCAGATGGTGTAGATGTTGATCACCTCCGGATAGGAGAGGGCATAGCGGAAGGTATTGAGGATATTGGCGGCCGGGTATTGCAGCGGCACATCGGCAAAGCGGTGCTTGCTTCTCAGGTCGTAGCCATAGAGGTAGTTGGTGTTCGACTCGTTGCGAACGAGGTGGGCGGGAGTTTCCAGCGACCGCTGGTAGGCGAGATAGCTGGTGATGTTTTCCACCTCGAGGATCTTGGCCCGCTGGTAGAACACGTCGAACACGTTCTTCTGCTTGGCGGTGATGAGGTGCATGTCGTGGCGCAGGCTCTGATAGGTGTAATAGAACACGCAGCCCAATCCGGTCAGTATTAGCAGGGTTACCCCCAGCAGCGTCAGTTTGGGGTGTTCGATTCTAACCTTATGCCAAGCCATGGCGAGGGGCGCCTCCAGAGTGAAAAGGGTGTGATATTGCTGGCTGGTCGCCAGATTAGCTGGAGTATACGTCAAAGCAAGTCCGGAAGAGTCCGCCGCTGCTGTTCATCGCCGACTGCGGGTCGCCAGCGGCAATGGGCGGATAGTTGCTCCCGAGGGGGATACGCTGGTGAGCGGCGGCGCAGTCAGCTATTCGACGATCAGCACGTTTTCGCTGGCCAGATGGTGCAGCCACTCCCTGACGATCAGCAATACGGCGGCAACGTGCTCGTCGCGGGGCAGCAAGCTGGCGGCGAGGGGATCCCCTTCCGCCATGGCGGCCAGCTGGCCAAAGGCCTGCTCCACCAGATCCCGGTCGAGCTGGTTATCCCCCAGCACTTCGGCCAGTGACGGCTGGCTGCGCAGGGTCAGCTGCAAGCCGGGCGGGATCTGCGGGGCGATGCGCATCAGCTCATCTTCCACCACCATGATGGCCCGCTCCAGTTCGAGCGGGGTGGGCGGCGCATGGCGAAACGGCCCGGGCTGGATGGCGTGGGTGCCAAAGGCCAGCGGATAGTGTGACGGGGCCCCATCTGGCTGGCTCAGCCAGACCTGACTGCTCTGTTCACCAATCTCCAGCAGCAGGGTCATCATCTCGGGTACGGGTTGTGTCATGGTGCCGGGCTCCTGTATTGTAAACGTTTTCCCATTCTGCCTTTGATACCCCCGCTGTCGCCGTTTGGCGAGCACAATTTCTGCGAGTCGCCCCTCACTTTGGTGCAAACTCCTTGCAAAAAAATTTATCGATGGCAGTCTGGATGTCTAAATGGCTGTTGCCGTTTCGTTATCCTCAGATGATTCAGGAGTTCAGATATGGATATTCGCACCGCTCCCCGCGCCATCGCGCTCGCTCTCATGCTGGCCAGCGGCATCGCCGCCGCCAACGAAGCGCTGGTGATCCAGACCGATTTCGGCCTCAAAGATGGCGCCGTTTCGGCCATGAAAGGGGTCGCTTTCGGGGTGGATCGCACCCTGCCGCTCTATGATCTGACCCACGAGATCCCGGCCTACAACATCTGGGAAGCCTCCTACCGCCTCTATCAGACCCTGCAGTATTGGCCCAAGGGCACCGTGTTTGTCAGCGTGGTAGATCCCGGCGTGGGCACCGATCGCCACTCGGTGGTGCTCAAGACCAAGAGCGGCCACTACATCGTCACCCCGGATAACGGCACCCTGACTCTGGTGGCCGAGCACTTTGGCATCGAAGCGGTGCGCCAGATCGACGAGAAGCGCAATCGCCTCAAGGGCTCCGAGAAGTCCTACACCTTCCACGGCCGCGATGTGTACGCCTACACCGGCGCACGGCTCGCTTCCGGCGCTATCAGTTATGAGCAGGTCGGCCCGCTACTGCCCGCCGAGGTGGTGAAGATCCCCTATCAGCCTGCGGTCGCCGAGAAAGATGGCACCCTCAAGGGCACCATCCCGATCCTCGATGTGCAGTACGGCAACGTCTGGACCAATATCGACGATGCGCTGCTGACCCAGGCAGGGATCAACAAGGGGGATAGCGCCTGCATCAAGATCAGCGAAGGGGATGCGGTCAAATATGACGGCAAGGCACCTTACGTCAGCAGCTTCGGCGATGTGCCGGAAGGCCAGCCGCTGGTCTACCTCAACAGCCTGCTGCAGGTGTCGGTGGCGCTGAACATGGACAGCTTCGCCGCCAAGCATCAGGTGCAATCCGGCGCCAACTGGCATATTAGCCTGAAGAAGTGCTCCTGAAGATTGTCGGGCTTTCGACCAGCGGGTTTGAAGCAAGCGAGGGCAGCCAAAGAGGCTGCCCTCTCTCATTGGCTGATAGGAGTTGCGGATAAGGAGTTGTTGTCAAAATGCATATTAATTGAATGCAATTGATAATGATTGGTATTTGGATGGATAATCGCGCACTTGTCTGACCACCTAACCATAACGAATGAAAACCAGCCTTTTACTGCTCAGCCTGCTGGCCCTGACCGCATGCAATGACAATCACAGCAATACGTCGGTGGCCCCCTCACCCGAGGTGACCCCGCCGGTCGTCAAGCCGACCGAACCTCCCGTCACGCCACCCATAGTGCCACCAACAGTGCAGCCAGAAACCCATACCTGGGTGCCCCTGACCATAGAGGTCAATGTGGCCGATCGGCTGGGGGCGGGTGCACAGCTCGAGGTGAGACAGGTCGCCACCGGGATCCGCGTGCAGCAGGTCATCGTACCGGGCCAGCTCACCCGCATCACCTTGCCAGCAGGTCTGCAACTGGATCAGCCGCTGGAGCTGCTTGGTAGCGACGAGGGCTATCTGCTGCGTGCGGTATCGGTGCGGGTGGCGGATCTCTCGGCCGGGATCACTCTGGCGCGCCGCAACAGCGTGCCGCGGCTGGGATTGAACGAGGAGGAGACTGCGCTCTTCCTGCTGGCGGATCAGAGCGGGGATGGTTCCCTCAGTCAGGCCGAGTGGGGCAGGGCAGAGGAGATCCGTGTGCAGCAACAGGCGGCCATTGAGGATTACGCTGCCTTCCTGCTGGCCCAGCGCCAGCCGGGCGCCGTGCTCGACTATGCCGACAGCTGGCAGATGCTGCTGGCCCTGCGCGATGACAAGCAGGCGCGCAGCTGGTATCAGCGCAACAACAGCGCCCAGATCCAGTCCGCCCGCACCCAGCTCTATCCCGCCAATCCCAGCCAGCCGGACGAGCCGGAGACGGCGGATCTGCTGCGCCTCGATGAGCAGGGGCAGCTGGTGGTGCGCGGCCCCTGGCAGTGCCTGCACGATGTGCGTACGGTCAGCGGGGTCAAGGGCAGCCAGTACTGGCTTTATGGCAGTGACTCCAGTGTGTTGACGGTTGCCAACCGGACACAACTGGCCGCGGTGCCGAGCGGTTGCGGCCGTAGCGACTGGCGCCTGCCGACCCTGACCGAGTTCGAACGGCTGCTGAGTGGTGACAAGTCGGCATGGCGCTACCCCAATACCTTTGCGGTAGCCCTGCCCACCCAGCTCTGGCTGCAGGATGGTGCGGGTCAGCCCCGTCTCTATCAGCTGGCGACCCGAACCTGGCTGGATGAGGGGGAGGGCAGTCTGCTCTGGTATGCGCTGGCTCCGTACCCGGTGCGCCCCTCTGTGGTGCGCGACAGCAGCAAGCCTGACATGGCGACTCTGCGCGCCCAGTACAGCGGCGCGTCAGCCCAATGGCCTGCCGCCCGGGTGGATGACGGGGTGGAATGGCAGGAGCTGGGGCCGCTGCCGGCGGTACCTTTCCCGGCCGACAACCCCTATAGCCGGGCCAAGGTGGTGTTGGGTCAGCAGCTCTTTTTCGACAAGCAGCTCTCCAGGGGGCGGGACATCAGCTGTGCCAGTTGCCACGATCCGCAAAAGGGGTGGAGCGATGGCCTGAGCGTATCGGTCGGTCATCTGGGTCAGAAGGGCAATCGCAACGCCCCCTCCATCCTCAACAGCGCCTTCAGCTCGACTCAGTTCTGGGACGGGCGGGTCGCCACGCTGGAGGAGCAGTCGCTTCACCCGATCCAGAACCCCATCGAAATGGCGCTGAGCCATGACGAGCTGCTGGCCCGCTTGCAGGCCAGCCCCGACTATCAGGCAGCCTTTGCCACCGCCTTTGGCGATCAGGGGATCACGCTGGAGCGGATCGCCAAGGCGATCGCCACCTTCGAGCGCACCATCATCAGCCGCGACAGCGATTTTGAGCGCTTCGTTCAAGGGGATAGTCAGGCGCTCAGTGACAAGGCGCTGTGGGGGATGCACCTCTACCGCACCGATGGCCGCTGCATGAACTGCCACTCGGGCCCGTTGCTGAGTCAACACGGGTTCGAGAGTGTGGGGCTTACCTATTACGGTCGCGGCAAGCTGGAAGATCGCGGCCGCTTCCTACAGACCCGCAACAAGGCAGACATCGGCCGCTTCAAGACCCCCAGTCTGCGGGACGTCGCCTTTACCGGCCCCTATATGCACAACGGTATCTTCCCGATCCTGGCCCAGCGTATCGGCGGCTCGGTGCAGGGGGTGGTGGCCATGTACAACTTTGGCGTGACCAAGTGGAGCAGCGGGGTCGGCTTCCCGACCGGTGCGGATCAATACGATCCCTTCTTCCCCAAGGCCTCCGATCACCTGCATGCTCTTGGCCTCAGCAATGACGAGCTCGATGCCATCGGCGAGTTTTTGCGCAGTGCCTCGGCCGAGCCGCGTCGTACACCGGCCACGGTTGCTGAGCTGGGGGTGAGTGAGGTGGATGACCCTACTCCGGTGGGAGCCGTGATCACCCGATTGGCGGTGCTGCCTGCCCAGCCTCAACTGGAAGCGGGGCGGACGCTTCCTCTGCAACTGCAGTGGCAACTGAGCGATGGCTCTCTCAGCCCGCTTGATGCGCCAGTGGCGTGGCGCAGCGAACAGCCGGAGTTCGTCACCGTGAGCCCGGAGGGTGAGGTGCGCGGTGTGGCGGTCGGTACGGCCCGCCTGGTGGCGACCACGGCTCGTCACACGTTGACCGTGACGGTGCAGGTGGTGGATGCCCAGCCCGATTTTGCCCGGGGCTGCCGTCAACCCGAGCTGGTGGCAGGCAAGCTGGCCTTTGTCTGCCAGCTGACCAAGGATGAGGCGGAGCGTCTGTCCATTTCCTATGAGGGTTTGAGCAGTGACAGCGATGGCGACTACAATCCCTTCCCGCTGGAGTATGTGACCATGGGGCAGGCGAGGGCGCGGGATTACTGCCAGCAGCTGGTGGCGCGCGGCCACGATGACTGGCGTCTGCCGACCCGAGCCGAGCTGGAGGCGCTGTTTGCTGCTTACAACAAAAATGGAGCGACGGATCAGTTGCTCCAGCAGCAGGGGTGGCCGCTCTACAACCGCTACTGGAGCAGCGATGCGACTGCCAATGACGATGGTGAGTTGCCGCTGCTCGACCTGAGCACCGGCGACCCGCTATGGGATCTGGTGGACGAGGCTCATGCCGCCACCTGCGTCAGGGCCATCTAGCCTTCATAGATAGTCAGATGAAAAACGGGCGCCTCGGCGCCCGTTTTGTTCTCTGGTAATAAAGAAAGGGATCAGAACTCGTTGGAGAGCGCCTTGTACCCTTTGACCAGATCGATATTGGTGTGAGCCACGTCCTCGGAGAACTCGGCAGCATCGACCGAAACCCGCGGAATATGGGTCAGATCGCTCTGCTGGTTGATGCGGGTGGTGGAGGGGACATAGAACTCCGGCGGCAAGTCGCAGCCGTCGATCACCGAGTTGTGACGCACCACGGCGCCATCGCCGATATGGCAGTTGAACAGTACGCTGTTGAAGCCGATAAAGACACGGTTTCCCACTTCGCACGGCCCGTGGACGATGGAGCGGTGGGCGATGGATGTGTACTCGCCGATAGTGACGGCAGCGCCGGATTTGGAGTGGATCACCACGCCATCCTGGATGTTGGAGTTGGCGCCGATGACGATGGGTTCCATCTCGCCGTTGGCATCCACTTCGTCGGCGCGGATCACCGCATAGGGGCCGACGAAGACATTCTCTTTGATGATTACCTTGCCGCAGATGATGGCGGTCTTGTCGATATAGGCGGATTCATCGATGACAGGCAGATGGCCGGAGGGATTCTTGCGGATCATGTTACATCCTGTGGTTGCCAAGAGGATTATCTGGTGGTGGGCGAGGAGCCTACCGGTCGGTCAGCTTACCCCTGCTCGCCCTCTGGTGAAACCCCTGACTGGTCTGACCCTTGTCGCGCACCGTCTCGGCATGGCTGTTTCCCGCCGCCAGAATATGGGAGCATAACTGTCATCCCGAGTCGCGTTAGATGGACATATATAGATGAAGAAGATGATTGCCCTGTTGGCGGGTGGTTTGTTGCTCTCCTCGGCCGTGCAGGCCAAAGGGGAGGCGGGGGAGTTTGACTATTACGCCATGGCGCTCTCCTGGTCGCCCGAGCATTGCGCCGTCAAACCGGCAGATCGGGACCAGTGTTCCCGCAAACTGGGGTTTGTGCTGCACGGCCTCTGGCCCCAGTACGAGCGTGGTTACCCCAGCAACTGCACCCGCGAGCGGCTCGATCCCGATATGGAGGGCGAGTTTACCGACCTCTACCCCAGTCGTTTCCTCTATCGCCATGAGTGGGAGAAGCACGGCACCTGCTCCGGGTTGAGCCAGCAGGCCTTCCATCAGCTGGCGAGCGATTTGCGCCAGAAGGTGAAGATCCCGGCGGCCTATCAATCCCCGGAAGAGCCGCTGCGCAAGAGCACTTTCCAGCTCAAGGCCGATCTGGCGAGCGCCAACGAGTGGCTGGCCCCCGATAACATCACGGTGGCTTGCGCCGATGGTGGCCGCTTCCTGCGGGAGATCTATATCTGCGTCAATAAAGAGGGGACGGATGCGGTCACCTGTTCCGCCGAGATGCAAAAGCGCGAGCGCCGCTCCTGCGGTCAGCCGGACTTCCTGCTGCGCAGCGTGCGTTAAGTCTTCACTCACCATCGGGCCCCTTGCGGGCCTGATGTACAACCACGGCTATCGGAAAGGAGTCTGACAGATGGATGGCAACAACCGGTTTGGCCCGACAGAGCGGGCCCTGCTGCTCGGTGTGAAAGGGGTGGGGCCGACCGTTATCGGACGGCTCGAACAGCTTGGCTACCATACCCTGGCCGGATTGGCCGAGGCCGACACCACCCATATCGTCCAGCTGGTGGCCAGCATGCTGGGCTCGACCTGTTGGCAGAACAGCCCCCAGGCGCGCAGTGCCATCGACGGCGCCATTGCGCTGGCCCGTGCACATCTGTCTGCGGACGCGACAAACGGGGTGAATGGATGAGCCTCTTTACCGAGCTGGGAATGCGTTATCCCATCATTCAGGCGCCGATGGCCGGTGTGCAGGGCAGCGAGCTGGCGCTGGCCGTGACCGGAGCCGGCGGTTTGGGTTCCTTGCCTGCCGCCATGCTCACGCCAGCGGAACTGCGCAGCGAACTGGAGCGTCTTGCCAAAAGTGGCCTTGGGCCATTTAACATCAACTTCTTCTGCCATCAGCAACGGGAGCCGGATCCCGTTGCATTGGCCCGCTGGCAGCAGCGCCTTGCTCCCTACTACGCCGAGTTCGGCGTACCTCCCCCAGCTATTACGACGGCGCCAAGCCGAGCCCCCTTCAATGAGGAACATGCTGCCATGGTGGCCGAGTTCAGACCGGCGGTGGTCAGCTTTCACTTCGGCTTGCCCGCGCCCGAGCTGCTTGCTCAGGTGAAAGCAGCGGGGGCCAGAGTTTTTGCCAGTGCCACCACGGTGGCGGAGGCCGTATGGCTCGCTCAGCACGGCGCCGATGCCATCATCGCCCAGGGATTGGAGGCGGGTGGTCATCGCGGGCACTTCCTCTCTGATGATCTCGCCTTGCAGCAGAGCACCTTGACCCTGCTGGCGCAGATCCTCGCGGCGACCGACCTGCCGGTGATTGCCGCAGGCGGTATTGTCGATGGCAAAGGGATCACCAACGCGTTGGCGCTGGGTGCCAGCGCCGTGCAGATGGGCACCGCCTTTCTCTGCTGCGATGAAGCGACCACCTCGGCGCTGCATCGCGCCGTCCTCCACTCACCCCAAGGCCAGCAGACGGCACTGACCAATCTGTTCAGTGGCCGCCTGGCACGGGGTATCGTCAACCGTCTGATGCGTGAGCTGGGCCCGCTCTCGGAGTTTGCCCCTCACTTCCCCTATGCCAGGGGCGCACTGGCACCGCTGCGTGCTGCCGCCGAAAAAACAGGTGACAGCGGCTTCTCTCCGCTCTGGGCTGGCCAGAATGTAGCGGGTTGCCGGGATCTTCCCGCCAGCGAGCTGATGGCGAGCTGGATCAAAGAGGCTGGATTGGGATAGGCACACCTATATATGCCTCTTTATATAGAAGCGGTCGTTGGTGCTGTGTGTCAGACGCGGCGGTGCAGCGATGATGGATGGGGGCTTGTACCGTTTTGAGGCGCATATCCGGAGACCAAACCCCGCATTTCACCCCCATCTGTGGATAAGTCTGTATAAAGGCTGTGTGTTGATATGAATAACTAATAAATTGCACTTTTTTGCAATTTTATTGCGGTAAAGCCTTGCCAATGTGAGCTGGATCTCTATAATGCGCCACATCGACAGGGCAAGCGGCAACGCAAACAACCTCGTCGATAACCTCGAAAAGCCTTTGAAAATAAGGCTTGACTCGAGAAGGCGGTTGAGTAGAATTCCACTCCCGCAGCAACGAACTGTTGCGTCGCTCTTTAACAATTTGAATCAAGCAATCTGTGTGGGCACTCACAGCATCGAACATCAAACAATTTTGTTGATTTTCAATGTCTGGTGAAGTGACCAAGACGAATTCTTAGCAATAAGAAGTCGAACAGTTTATTTCAGCAATTCATTGAGCCGCTGAAGGTTGTTATTTCGGTAACAGCGCGAAGCAAACCAAACTTAAATTGAAGAGTTTGATCATGGCTCAGATTGAACGCTGGCGGCA
>NZ_MQSY01000072.1:0-1574 GCF_001921245.1 Aeromonas sp. YN13HZO-058
CGTTAAAGTAGGTGAGACTGTAGAAATCGTTGGTATCAAAGATACCGTTTCTACCACCTGTACCGGTGTTGAAATGTTCCGTAAGCTGCTGGACGAAGGTCGTGCAGGCGAGAACATCGGCGCACTGCTGCGTGGCGTGAAGCGTGAAGACGTAGAGCGTGGTCAGGTACTGGCCAAGCCGGGTTCAATCAAGCCGCACACCAAGTTTGAATCTGAAGTGTACGTACTGTCCAAAGAAGAAGGTGGTCGTCATACCCCGTTCTTCAAAGGCTACCGTCCGCAGTTCTACTTCCGTACTACCGACGTGACCGGTACCATCGAACTGCCNCAAGCTGCTGGACGAAGGTCGTGCAGGCGAGAACATCGGCGCACTGCTGCGTGGCGTGAAGCGTGAAGACGTAGAGCGTGGTCAGGTACTGGCCAAGCCGGGCTCCATCAAGCCGCACACCAAGTTTGAATCTGAAGTGTACGTACTGTCCAAAGAAGAAGGTGGTCGTCATACCCCGTTCTTCAAAGGCTACCGTCCGCAGTTCTACTTCCGTACTACCGACGTGACCGGTACCATCGAACTGCCGGAAGGCGTTGAAATGGTAATGCCAGGCGACAACATCAAAATGGTTGTTACCCTGATTGCGCCGATCGCAATGGACGACGGCCTGCGTTTCGCTATCCGTGAAGGTGGCCGTACCGTAGGTGCTGGTGTTGTAGCTAGCGTAATCGCCTAATCGATTCGTTATATACAAACATGAAAAGGGGTGGCTTCGGCCACCCCTTTTATTTTTGGGGCTATTTATGCCCTGTGAGATACTGGGCGAAACCATTGATAGAGGTAGTTTCCGTGAGCAAAGCCGCCATTTTTCTGGATCGTGACGGTGTCATCAATGAAGACACTGGTTATGTGAGTCAGGTCGATGATTTCCATTTTCTGCCTGGGGTGATCGACGCCCTGCAGCTGTTAAAGAAGAAAGGGTATCTGTTGGTTGTCGTCACCAACCAGTCCGGAATCGCCCGCGGTTACTTCAGTGAAGATGACTTTATGAATCTGACAGAATGGATGGATTGGTCACTGGCGGATCGGGATGTGGATCTCGATGGCATCTACTTCTGCCCCCATCACCCGGATCACGGCGTCCCCTGTGATTGCCGTAAACCGGAACCCGGCATGCTGCTGTTGGCACAACAAGAGCTGGGGATCGACATGAGCCGTTCCTATATGGTGGGTGACAAGCCTTCTGATCTGAAAGCGGCCGCCAATGCTAAAGTCGGGCATAAAGTGTTGGTCAAAACGGGCAAACCGGTGACCGATGCCGGTATCGCATTGGCTGATGCCACCTATGACAACCTGCATGATTTCGCCATTTCAGTGCCCGTTGCGGGCTGATTTTGTTCGCTTAATATGCGTATCGGTGGCTTTGTGAGCGAACGAGCGATGAAAGCCATCTTTTTGCAATTATCTGCTTGCCAGAAAGATTCAACTCCCTATAATGCGCCTCCATCGACAGGGCAAGCGGCAACGCAAACAACCTCGTCGATAACCTCGAAAAGCCTTTGAAAATAAGGCTTGACTCGAGAAG
>NZ_MQSY01000015.1:0-10062 GCF_001921245.1 Aeromonas sp. YN13HZO-058
GTATCCATGATGGTAGACCTCAAGGTGATGGCCTACTTCAAGATTAGCCTTTCAACACGTAATTGGGACAGCGCCTTTTTTTATACCTGCGATTTACCTATCCCCTGACATAGCGGTCACACTCTTCTCGCTCCTTCGCTCCTTCGCTCCTTCGCTCCACGCTATTCCAAGCTGCCGTTCGCTGGCGTACTCGTCGTTTCGGGATGAGATGCTGACCCTATGATTGGGAACGGGAGTGCCGACAGATAAACAACAGCCATAAAAAAAGCGCGCCATGGGCGCGCTCAGTTCACAAGCGGAGGCATTATTCCTCAAAGATCCCGAAGTGATCCTTGGCGAAATTGACCCGCTGCTCCACGTTCATCTTCACCTGGCCCAGCTTCTCGATGGTCTTGAGATTGGGCACCAGGCCGCGACCGTTGGCGATCTGGATGGCAAGACCGGGACGGGCGTTGAGCTCCAGCAGCATGGGGCCGCGGAACTTGTCCAGCACCATGTCGGTACCGATATAACCCAGACCCGACATCTCGTAGCAGGAGGCAGCCAGGGTGAGCAGGGTATCCCAGTGGGGCACCTTGAGCTCATAGAGATCGAGGCCGGTATCCGGATGATGGCGCAGCGGATTGCCAAACTGCACCGCCCGCAGGGCACGACCGGTACGCAGGCACAAACCCACCCCCACGGCGCCCTGGTGCAGGTTCGCCTTGCCGTCCGAGGCGGCGGTGGAGAGGCGCATCATTGCCATCACCGGGAACCCCTTGAAGATGATGACCCGGGCATCGGGTACCCCTTCGAAGGAGTAGCCGTCGAACACATCATCAAAGTTGATGAGGCCTTCGACCAGCGCTACGTCCGGCTTGCCGCCGAGCGAATAGAGCCCCGCCAGAATGTTGGAAACATGGCGCTCCAGATCCTGACCGGTAGAGGCGCTGCCATTGGGCTTGTAGAAGAGGCCATTTTCCTGACGCAGGATCACCAGGATCCCCTTGCCGCCCGAGCCACGGGCCGGCTTGATGCAGAAGCCCGGCCAATCTTTTACCAGCTCGGTGATGCGACCCACGTCGTGCTGGGCACGGATGGTGCCGATAAGCTCCGGCACGGTGACCCCTGCATCCAGCGCAATCCGCTTGGTCTGCAGCTTGTCATCCACCAGCGGATAGAGGCTGCGCGGATTGTAGCGGCTGATGTAGGAGTGGTTGCGCTTGTTCATGCCGAGGATGCCTGATTGGGACAGGCTCCACGGGGTGGTGTATTTTTCCCAGAACCACATCGGTTACTTGTCCTTACCCGGGGTGACGCCAGATTTCATCTCGTCCACCAGCGGCTTGAAGCGCTTCAGTTCGCTCAGCTTGTAGCCGGTGTAGTTACCCATCAACAGCACGGTCGCCATCAGCACCAGCTGCAGACCGAGGAAGTTGAAGGTGAGGTGACGGATCAGCTCGTTATCCATGGCCAGATAGGCGATGACGGCAACCAGCAGAGAGCCACCACCCTGGCGGAACACCTCTTTCGGACCCTCTTCTTCCCACAGGATGGACATCCGCTCGATGGTCCAGGAAAGGATGATCATCGGGAAGAAGGTGATTTTCATCCCGTCGGTCAGCCCCAGCTTGAAGGCGAATGCGGAGAAGATACCGATCATCGAGATAACCATGATGATGATGGCCGATATTCGGGCGACCAGCAGCAGGTTAAGCCGCGACAGATAGGAACGGATAACCAGACCGGTACCGACGATCAGCAGGAAGCCGATGAGACCGGTGACCAGCGAGGTCTGGATAAAGGCGACCGCGATCAGCACCGGCATAAAGGTACCGGAGGTCTTGATCCCCACCAGAACCCGCAGGAACACCACCATCAGCACGCCGATCGGGATCAGCAGCAAGCCCTTGAACAGGGTCTGCTCTTCCAGCGGCAGGCTGTGGATGGAGAAGTTCATCATCTCTGATTTTTCAAACTTCTGCGCCAGTGCCACGCTCACCGGCTGCTCCTGCTCGATCATCGAGAAGCTGACACGGGAGTTGTGACCACCGGTCACGTCCAGCAGGGCGCCGGAATTGTATTCCCACAGCAGCAGGTTGGCCGGACGGCCCTGTTCACCGGTTTGCGGGTTGAACAGCTTGTAGTCGGTCGGGCTGTTGAATACCTGCAGGTAATCCACCAACTCTTGACGACGGCGGCCATCTTCCAGATTCAGGGCATGCACCACGCGGGTCGGCACGTCAGCATTGTTGAGCAGCTCGGCGATCAGGTTGGCGCGGCTCTTGTGCTTTTTCAGCAGCTCGGCGTTCTGCTCCTGCTTCTCGATCTCCTTGATGATCTCGCGCGTCAGGGTATAGCCGTCGGCAGAGCGCTCCTGCGCCCGCTCGAGGATCTGCTTCATCGCGGTGGCATAAGGCTCACTCTCGATCTGCTTCTCGATGGCGGGCGGCTGCGGATTGGCGGCCGGTTTGGCATGGGCATCCGCCATCATGTCGACGCGGTAGTAGAGCTCCTGACGGCCGGACGCGGTGCGGATGGACCACTCGGCGCGGGCATCGCCATCTTTCTCGACAAAGGAGAGGCCGTAGCCGGGGCTGGCGGCGTTCTCGTTCATCAGGGTGAAACCGGGCTGGGTGCCCGGAATGGCCAGGGAGGCGATCACCGGATCACCGGTCGCCTCGAACTCCAGCTTGGCTTCGATGGACCAGATCTGGCGCTTTTCACCGGGCGTCAGCGGCACATCCAACGCGATATGGTGATAGATCGTCATCCCCAGGCCGACAATGTACAGCAGGGCTACCAGCAAATAGAACGGCTTACGGGAAACCATGGATTATTTCACATCCTTGAGCTTGGGTTTGGGTTGGATATATTCGCGGGCCACATCAACCACGGCGATGTCTTTCAAAAATTCGCGACCCAGCAGCACAGGGAAGGTCATGTCGCTACGGTCTTTCAGGGTAAATTCGGCTTTCTCGGTCATGTCGCCAATGCGCACGGCCAGACGCACCACCGGACGGCGGTCGAGATCATCGGCAGAGGCCTGACGCACCCGCACGTGACGTACCAGCGGCGCTTCGATCTGGATCTTGTCGTCCACATCCTGATGGCTCAGGAAGAAGCGAACCCAGTTTTTGCCGTTGCGCTCGAAAATGGTGATCTCCTGCGCACTGATGGAGGAGGTGGTCGCACCGGTATCGACCCGCGCCTGGAAGGCGTCGTTGGCGGCATCAACCCAGATCCACTCTGCTTCACCGACCATCAGCTTGCCATCGATGGTGTGACCCTGATTGGGGGCCGGGCACTTCTCGGTGGGGATGGCCATCGGCTTGGGTGGCTCGGACGGGAGGGTGGCGAGCTTGTGGTCTACTTGCTTGACGGACTCTTTCATATTGGTGACATCTGTGTTGAGCTGAACCAGCAGGTGCTGTTGCTGCACATACTGCTTCTGTTGCTGTTCCATGGATGTTTGCAGGCGCTGCTCGCTCTGGCTCAGCTCGCTACGAAGCTCGGCCAGCGTCAGAGCTGGAACCTGAGGCGCTTTTTCCATATTGACACACCCGCCGAGACTAAGCAGGGAGAGCAGGGTCATTCCTTTTAATTTGCTTTTCATGTCATTCATTTAACTGTGCTTCCTGGAATGGGGTCAGTGTAACTTCCACAAGCGCCACCGGCTAGTCTTTGGCCTTGCGGGCAATCAGTACGGCACGTTTCGGCGCCGGGTGTCCTTCTACCGTGAGTGCCGGATTGTCTGGATCCAGATAGTCACTCAGGGATTCATTAATCATCCAGTCGGTACGACGCTGTTCGTCGGTGCTGGTCATATTCTCGTCTACTATCCGCACGTCGGTGAAGCCGCAGCGCTCGACCCACAGCTTGAGGGCGGCACTGGAGGGAATAAACCAGACGTTGCGCATCTTGCCGTAACGGTCGGTGGGCACCAGCACGTCGTTGACGCCACCATCGATCACCAGGGTCTCCAGCACCAGCTCGCCATCGTCTTTCAATTGATTGCGCAGTTGTTCGATGTGCTCGATGGGTGATTTGCGGTGATAGAGCACCCCCATGGAGAAGACGGTGTCAAAGGCGCGCAGCTCCGGCAGCTCCTGAATACCGAGCGGCAACAGGTGGGCGCGCTGATCATTGCCTGCGAAGTGGCGAATGGCCTCGAACTGGCAGAGGAACAGCGGGCTCGGGTCGATGCCGACTGCCAGCTTGGCCCCTTCACCGACCATGCGCCAGAGGTGGTAACCGCTGCCGCAACCCACATCCAGCACGTAGCGCCCTGCCAGCGGGCTGATATGGGGTAGCACCCGATCCCACTTCCAGTCAGAACGCCACTCGGTATCGATGTGGATGCCGTGCACGGTGAATGGCCCCTTGCGCCAGGGCATGAAATGGCGCAGCAGGCTCTCGACCTTCTTGCGCTCCCCTTCGCCAAGGCTCTCGGCCGAGCCAATCTCGACCCGGCTTTTCAGCTCGATGTTGCCGGGGGAGACCACCGGCAGCTTGTTGAGGGCGCGATTCCAGCGCGGCAGATCGCCATGCTGGTTGTCATGTTGCCAGGCGTGCAGCTGGGCGGGCAGGGTATGCAGCCAGTGGCTCAGCCGGTTTTTGGCAATCAGTTGATAGAAATTGGCAAAGTCGATCATGGCTGGGCGTCGCTGGATTTGATGGCAATCATGGAGCCGAAGTTGAAGCACTGGAACCAGAGATCCTGATGGGTGAAACCGGCATCCCGCAGGCGGGCACGGTGGGTCTCCAGGCTGTCGGTGCGCATCACGTTCTCAAGGGCAGTGCGTTTCTGGCTGATCTCCAGCTCGCTGTAACCGTTGGCGCGCTTGAAGTCGAGGTGCAGCTCGATAAGCAGCTCGTTGATCGGTTCATCTTCAAAGCGGAACTTCTCGCTCAGGATCAGGATCCCGCCAGGGCGCAGACCATCGTGAATGCGCTGGATCAGGGCTGCACGCTTTTCGGGCTCGACAAATTGCAGGGTGAAGTTGAGCACCACCACGGAGGCGTTCTCGATCTCGATGTCGCAGATATCCGCCTCTACCAGCTCCACCGGCACCTCGGATTTGAAACCGGAGAGGTGGGCGCGGGCACGCTCGATCATCGGGTGGGAGAGATCCACCGCGGTGATGCGGCAACCGGGCTGGCTGATATGGCGACGCATCGCCTGGGTGGCGGCGCCCAGTGAACAGCCCAGATCATAGAGTCGGCTCTCGGGCTGGGCGTAGCGGGCGGCCATCATGCCGATGGCGGAGATGATGTTGCTGTAACCCGGCACCGAGCGCTGGATCATATCGGGAAATACGTCGACGACCTGTTCGTCAAAACAGAAGTCGCCCAATCGGGCGATCGGGGCGGCAAAAATTTGGTCTTTGGTCTGCATGCTGGCGCAACCTGACAGTCGGGACATCACCCGGCTGTATTGTTCAATTGAGTCGTTGGATGACACCCATCAGAGTAGGTCAATCATCTGTTTACGAACGGGGTGGCTGGTCATGAAATCCTTTGGACCTGTCCTGTTCGTACGGGCCATGTTCCGGACCCTTACTTGGGGCGGTAGTGTAGAGGATTGATGGCCGTTTGTCTTGACGCCAGGGCTTGCCTCGCCACAAAAAAGCGCTTTTTTTGCAGCGAAACGATGGCCGCAGAATGGGTTGGCTAAAAGCGCAGCACTCCCTGACGCGCGCGATCGTTTTCCCCCGGCCAGGGGGCCATCTCCTGCTCCAGCAAGCGGGTGATCTGGCGGGCCAATTCCGGCGCCTGGGCGTTGTCGGCAGTATGTATATAGAGGTAGAGATCTTTCCCCTCCGCGAGCCACTGACGCCAGTGGGGGAGCCAGCTCGGCAGGAAGGGGTGATTGGTCGCCGGATCCGGCAGGCCGATAAAGCGCACCATGGGGGCACTGGCGGTGGCCAGCAGATGCACCGGCAGGCGCGGCTTCTTGCCCTGGGCATCGACAAGGGCTGCCGTGGTTGCTGGCACCGAGAAGAGCGGGCGGCTATCGAGCATCACCCGGTTGACCCCTTGTTCTATCAGCAGCCGGTTCAATGCCCGCTCGGCCTCCCCCTTGGCGAAGAAGTCGGGGTGACGCACCTCGAGGGCGTAACGAAATGCCCGCGGCAGCCGCTCGAGAAAGGCCGTCAGTCTGGCCAGTCCTTCCGGCCCGAAACGGGCTGGCAACTGCAGGGTGAGCAGCCCCAGCTTGTCGTGCAGCGGGGCGAGCAGCTGGATAAAGTCGGTCACTTGTTTATCTGCTCTCACCAAATCGCTCTGGTGACTGATGGTTTGCGGAAACTTGAAGTTGAAACGAAAGTGAGCGGGCACCGCATCGGCCCAGCGCTGTACCGTGTTCGGTGTCGGCAGGGCGTAGAAGGTGGTGTTACCCTCCACCGAATTGAACACGGTGGCGTAGTGGGCGAGGTGTTCGGCAGGCTTGGCGCCAAGGCCCAGCAACTGGCCGGGCCAGCTGGGGTGGGACCACTGTGGCAGGCCCAAATAGAGGCTCATGGTGGCTATTCTCTTCGCTCTTGGTGCATTCGTGCCGATTTTTTGCCCGCTTTTTGCCATCGAGTGCAAAAAACTGGCGAAAGGAGGCTGCTGGCCATTTTACCCAAAAGGGGGTTTTCCTCTATAATGCCAGCCCTTTTGTTTTTCAATTTCTTGTGACCCATGCCTATCTACGAATATCGTTGCGACGTCTGTGGCCATGAATTGGCAAAACTGCAAAAGCTTTCCGATGCCCCTCTGACCGACTGTCCGGCCTGTAGCAAGCCGAATCTGGTCAAGCTGATATCGGCGGCAGGCTTCCGGCTCAAGGGAACCGGATGGTACGAGACTGATTTCAAACCGGGTAAGAAAAAGAATCTGGCCAGCTGTGAGACAGACGGTGCTTGCCAGTCGTGCCCGGCGGCCCAAGGTTAACCGTCTCTCTACAATTTCGAAGGAAGAAGTCCATGCGCTCTATCTATTGCGGACAGGTCAATGAGGCCCATGCAGGGCAGACCATTACATTGTGCGGTTGGGTTCATCGTCGTCGTGATCTCGGCGGTCTGATCTTTATCGATATGCGCGACCGGGAAGGGATCGTTCAGGTGTTCTTCGATCCGGACAAGCCGGACGCGTTTGCGCTGGCCTCCGAACTGCGCGGTGAGTTCTGCATCCAGGTGACCGGTGTGGTGCGTACCCGTCCGGACTCCCAGCGCAACAGCGACATGGCCACTGGCGCCATCGAAGTGTTCGCCCACGAACTCAACATCATCAACCGTGCCGAGCCGCTGCCCCTTGACTTCAACCAGGTCAACAGCGAAGAGATCAGCCTCAAGTATCGCTACCTGGATCTGCGTCGCCCCGAGATGGCCAAGTACCTGAAGACCCGTGCCAAGGCCAGCGCCTTTGTACGCCGCTTCATGGACGAGCACGGCTTCCTCGATATCGAGACCCCGATGCTGACCAAGGCCACCCCGGAAGGTGCCCGTGACTATCTGGTGCCGAGCCGCGTGCACAAGGGCAAGTTCTACGCCTTGCCGCAATCTCCGCAGCTGTTCAAGCAGTTGCTGATGATGTCCGGCTTCGACCGTTACTACCAGATCGTCAAGTGCTTCCGTGACGAAGACTTGCGTGCCGACCGCCAGCCGGAATTCACCCAGATCGACGTGGAGACCTCCTTCATGACCGCGCCGCAAGTGCGTGAGATCATGGAAGAGATGATCCGTAAACTGTGGATGCACATCCTGAATGTGGATCTGGGCGACTTCCCGATCATGACCTTCGACGAAGCGATGCGTCGCTTCGGCTCCGACAAGCCGGACCTGCGTCTGCCGATGGAGCTGGTCGATGTGGCAGATCTGCTGACCGCCGTCGAGTTCGCCGTGTTCGCGGGTCCTGCCAACGATCCGAAAGGCCGCGTGGCAGCCCTGAAAGTCCCGGGCGGCGCCGAGCTCTCCCGCAAGCAGATCGACGAGTACACCAAGTTTGTCGGTATCTACGGTGCCAAGGGCTTGGCCTGGATGAAGGTCAACGAAGCCGCCAACGGCCTCGAAGGGGTACAGTCTCCGGTTGCCAAGTTCCTCTCCGACGAGATCGTGCGCGAGATCCTGGCCCGTACCGGTGCAGCTGACGGCGACATCATCTTCTTCGGCGCGGACAGCAAGAAAGTGGTCTGCGATGCCATGGGCGCCCTGCGCCTGAAAGTGGGCCGCGATCTGGGTCTGCTGGAGAACAGCTGGAAGCCACTGTGGGTCATCGACTTCCCGATGTTCGAGGAAGATGGCGAAGGCGGTCTGGCTGCCATGCACCACCCGTTCACCGCCCCGAGCAACATGGGCCCGGCCGAGCTGAAAGCCAACCCGGTGGCGGCTTACGCCAACGCTTACGACATGGTGATCAACGGTTACGAAGTGGGTGGCGGTTCTGTCCGTATCCACAACAGCGAAATGCAGTCCACCGTGTTCGACATTCTGGGTATTACTCCGGCCGAGCAGCGCCTGAAGTTCGGCTTCCTGCTGGATGCCCTGAAGTACGGTACCCCGCCGCACGCCGGTCTGGCCTTTGGTCTGGACCGTCTCAGCATGCTGCTGACCGGCACCGAAAACATTCGGGACGTGATTGCCTTCCCGAAAACGACCGCGGCTGCCTGTCTGATGACAGACGCCCCCAGCCTTGCCAACGCAGCCCAACTGGGTGAGCTGGCGATTGCAACCACCGTCAAGGGCGACGAGTAAGCCGATACCGGCACCGGAGGCCGCCGCCGTGCGGCCTCCGTGTTTCCCTTGGGTTAGTCATGACCAGTGTTACTGACATTTAAAAAATAACGGAGAGTCTCTATGGCAGGTCACAGTAAATGGGCCAACATCAAACACCGCAAGGCCGCTCAGGACGCCAAGCGTGGCAAGATCTTCACCAAACTGATCCGCGAAATCACCACTTCCGCGCGTCTTGGTGACCCGGATCCGGCCAACAACCCGCGTCTGCGTGCTGCGGTGACTGCCGCCCTGACCAACAACATGACCCGCGACACCATCAACCGTGCCATCCAGCGTGGCGCCGGTGGTGGCGATGGCGAACAGCTCGAGACCATCGTGTACGAAGGTTACGGCCCGGCTGGCTCTGCCGTGATGGTGGAGTGCCTGACCGACAACCGCAACCGTACCGTTGCCGAAGTGCGTCACGCCTTCAGCAAGTGCGGTGGTAACCTGGGCACCGACGGCTCCGTCGCCTATCTGTTCAGCAAGAAAGGCCTGCTGACCTTCGTGGGCGTTGACGAAGATGCCCTGATGGATGCGGCACTGGAAGCGGGCGCCGATGACGTGGTCACCGAAGAGGATGGCTCCATCGAGGTGTATACCACCCCGAACGACTTCGGCACCGTGCTGGATGGGCTGGAAGCCGCCGGCTTCAAGGCCGAGAGCGCCGAAGTGACCATGATCCCCTCGACCGAAGCCGAGCTGGATGCTGAAACTGCGCCCAAGCTGATGCGTCTGATCGACATGCTGGAAGATCTGGACGACGTGCAAGAGGTGTATCACAACGGCTCCATCTCCGATGAAGTTGCTGCGACCCTCTGATCGCTGAATCGTGCTCTCCCGATGGCAGCCAGATGGCTGCCATTTTTTTATCCTTGCATCGGGGCAACTGCTGACGAGTCAGGTGATCCGCCGCTGCAACAGCGCTCTCTACTCATTCCTCTTTCGTTTTCTCAGTTGATGGTCATTGCACGGCCCCTGCGGGTCGGTTAGCCCGTACGTACGCTATTCGGCGCTCTGCTGTGTGGCGATGGCGCGGCTCCGCTTATCCTGTTTATCACGCGTTCAGCTCTTTAGATGGCGTTGACTGTTCACATCTGCCCGTAAGGGCAATTGCGTTGCGGGTAGGGGAGACGAGGTGATGAGGCGTGCTCTTGTTATCACAGGGTGGCCAGCAATGCAGAGACACAAGTTGGGATGCTGATAACGGATTAGCCGGGGCCGGGTTTGCAGGTTTGCAGGTTGGTTGGTTGGTTGGTTGGTTGGTTGGTTGGTTGGTTGGTTGGTTGGTTGGTTGGTTGGTTGGTTGGTTGGTTGGTTGGTTGGT
>NZ_MQSY01000015.1:10135-30478 GCF_001921245.1 Aeromonas sp. YN13HZO-058
GGTTGGTTGGTTGGTTGGTTGGTTGGTTGGTTGGTTGGTTGGTTGGTTGGTTGGTTGGTTGGTTGGTTGGTTGGTTGGTTGGTTGGTTGATGGGGAGAGTACCGCAATCGGTAGGGGAGAGGAGGGCGGTGATAAGTGGCAGATAAAAAAAGCCCGCGCAATGCGCGGGCTTGTAATCTCAGGGCTGGTTATCAGGCCTTGGATTTCTTCTTGCCTTCAACCTTGGCTTCAACCGGGGCGGCAGCAGGAGCAGCAACGCCTTCGGTGAACGGACGGCCGTAGTAGGTGTCCATCAGGATGGCTTTCAGCTCGCTGATCAGCGGGTAGCGCGGGTTGGCGCCGGTGCACTGGTCATCAAAGGCTTCGATGGCCAGCTGGTCAACCTTGGCCAGGAAGTCAGCTTCAGACACGCCAGCTTCACGGATGGAGGCCGGGATGCCCAGAGTGGCTTTCAGGTCATCCAGCCATACCAGCAGCTTCTCGATCTTGGCAGCGGTGCGGTCACCGGCAGCGCTCAGACCCAGATGGTCAGCCACTTCGGCATAACGACGGCGAGCTTGCGGACGGTCGTACTGGGAGAACGCAGTCTGCTTGGTCGGGTTGTCGTTGGCGTTGTAGCGGATCACGTTGCTGATCAGCAGGGCGTTGGCCAGACCGTGCGGAATGTGGAATTCAGCACCCAGTTTGTGAGCCATGGAGTGGCACACACCCAGGAAGGCGTTGGCAAACGCGATACCGGCGATGGTAGCGGCGTTGTGTACTTTCTCGCGAGCAACCGGGTCGTTGGCACCGTTCAGGTAGCTGGACGGCAGGTACTCTTTCAGCAGTTTCAGCGCTTGCAGCGCCTGACCGTCGGAGTACTCGTTAGCCAGTACGGAGACGTAGGCTTCCATGGCGTGAGTCACGGCATCGATACCACCGAAGGCACACAGGGATTTCGGCATGCCCATAACCAGGTTGGCATCAACGATGGCCATGTTCGGGGTCAGCTCGTAGTCAGCCAGCGGGTACTTCATGCCAGTGGCGTCGTCGGTCACGACCGCAAACGGAGTCACTTCAGAACCGGTACCGGAAGTGGTGGTGATACAGACCAGTTCGGCCTTCACGCCCATTTTCGGGAACTTGTAGATACGCTTGCGGATGTCCATGAAGCGCATGGCCAGATCTTCGAACGCAGTCTCCGGGTGCTCGTACATGACCCACATGATCTTGGCCGCATCCATCGGTGAACCACCACCCAGCGCAACGATAACGTCAGGCTTGAAGGAGTTCGCCATCTCGGCACCTTTGCGTACCACAGACAGAGTCGGGTCAGCTTCTACTTCGTAGAACACTTCCACTTCCATCTTCAGGCCCTTGAGCAGACGAACCACTTCGTCGGCGTAGCCGTTGTTGAACAGGAAGCGGTCGGTCACGACCAGCGCGCGTTTTTTACCTTCCAGGTCGCCCAGAGCGATCGGCAGGGAACCACGACGGAAGTAGATGGATTTCGGAAGTTTGTGCCACAGCATATTTTCTGCCCGTTTTGCGACTGTCTTCTTGTTGATCAGGTGCTTGGGACCCACGTTTTCGGAGATGGAGTTACCACCCCAGGAACCGCAACCCAGCGTCAAGGACGGAGCAATGGCAAAGTTGTACAGGTCACCGATACCACCCTGAGTGGTCGGGGTGTTGATCAGGATACGGGCGGTTTTCATCTTGTCGCCGAAGTACTTGATGCGGTCGGCGTTGCGATCCTGGTCGGTATACAGACCGGAAGTGTGGCCGATACCACCCAGGTTGACCATTTTGCAGGCCATTTCGACGGCTTCTTCGAAGTTCTTGGCACGGAACATACCCAGAGTCGGGGAGAGCTTCTCGTGAGCGAACTCTTCCTCTTCACACACTTCCAGACCTTCACCGATGAGGATCTTGGTGGTAGCAGGTACGGTCACGCCGGACATTTCGGCGATCTTGGTAGCAGGCTGGCCCACGATGTTGGCGTTCATGGCACCGTTGATCAGGATGACCTTACGGACCTTGTCAGCTTCTTCTTTGGTCAGCACATAACCGTTGTGAGTCGCGAAACGCTCTTTCACCTGGTCATAGATGGAGTCAACCACGATAACGGCTTGCTCGGAGGCACAGACTACGCCGTTGTCGAAGGTTTTGGACATCAGGATGGAGGCGACAGCACGCTTCACATCGGCAGTTTCGTCGATAACAACAGGTACGTTACCGGCACCTACACCGATAGCCGGCTTACCGGAGGAGTAAGCAGCTTTCACCATGCCCGGGCCACCGGTGGCCAGGATCAGGTTGATGTCGTTGTGCTTCATCAGGGCGTTGGACAGTTCAACAGTCGGTTGATCGATCCAGCCGATGATGTCTTTCGGTGCACCGGCGGCAATGGCTGCATCCAGTACCAGCTTGGCAGCGGTATTGGTGGAGTTCTTGGCACGGGGGTGCGGGGAGAAGATGATGGCGTTGCGGGTCTTCAGGGAGATCAGGGATTTGAAGATCGCAGTGGAAGTCGGGTTGGTGGTCGGTACGATACCGCAGATGATACCTACCGGCTCGGCGATGGTGATGGTACCCATCTCGTCATCTTCACTGAGGATGCCGCAGGTCTTCTCTTCTTTGTACTTGTTGTAGATGTATTCGGAGGCGAAGTGGTTCTTGATAACCTTGTCTTCGATGATACCCATACCGGACTCTTCCACGGCCATTTGGGCCAAGGGGATACGGGCATTGCTGGCGGCCAGGGCGGCGGCACGGAAGATCTTGTCTACCTGCTCTTGTGAGAAGCTGGCGAATTCACGCTGGGCTTCTTTAACGCGGGCGACCAGTGCATCCAGTTCAGCCATATTGGTTACTGCCATGTTTATCTCCTGATTATTTGAAAACTGTTTAGTAAGACGTTGGCAATGCCCGGCAATTATAGTCGCCCTGTCAAGACGGTATCGTTGCAACAGCTTTTTCACATGCCTTACTAAATCGCTTTCTGAGTCGATTATAGAGCGGGGCTGACTCAGAAAAACTTGATCTGGATCATGTGTAACAAAAGAACAAAAGAAATTTTATTTCACAATCCTTGTTTGACTGATGTTACAGGAGTGTGCTGACAAGGGGAAGGCGAGTGACTTGTTAATACAGGGTAATAAACCACATTTATCAAATGGTTAATTGCACTTTGAGATCAGGGTGAAGAGCTGTTTTTGCGGTATTGGTTAGCAAATATGAGTGAATCGGTTTCAAAACCACCGACAAACGCGCTTTATTCCAGCATTTGTTGCGAAAATGATTGTTGTTTTAATCCATGACTAATCTGCTTTATTGCCCGAGGGGGCCATTTCTGCCCGCTTTACCCATTTTGGCATTGCGGCTCTCCGGCCGAGTCATGTCAGTGGTGCCGGGCCGGAAAGATGGAGAACGTCGCAGGTGGAGTCTCTCGGGTCGCTTTTCCATTCGGTCAGTCACCGTCAGCGCTGCCGAGCCTGATTACACAGACTTGCGTTCACGCTTGTGACGCGGGTCGGGCGGTGGCAGGGGCTTTTGGCATTTGTTTATGCCAGTTAGCGCGGATGCATTAGATGAACTAACTAAAAACCCCCAAAAATGGTGAGATTATTTGATTGGTGCCCGCTCTGGCTATGATGTAAATTTACGCACGAAATTAATGGACTGGCCCAGTGGGCCCGAAACTCTATTGGAAGGCGCCTATGGCAGCAATTGACGTCTCGCTGTATCTGAAGTTTTTTGTCGGTTTGTTCGCAATTATCAACCCGCTGGGTCTGTTGCCGGTGTTTGTCAGCCTGACCAGCCACCATACCCAGGCCGAGCGGATGAAAACCAATACCACCGCCAATATCGCGGTGATGGTGATCCTGCTGGTCTCCATGTATATGGGGCAGCTGATCCTCGATGGGTTTGGCATCTCGCTGGCGTCGTTCCGCATTGCCGGCGGTTCGCTCATCACCCTGATCGCCTGGTCGATGCTGCAGGGCAAGCTCGGTGAAGTGAAACACAACAAGCAGGAGAAGGGTGAACTGGCGGTGCGCGAGTCTATCGCCGTGGTGCCGCTGGCGCTGCCGCTGATGGCGGGCCCCGGTGCCATCTCCTCGGTCATCGTCTATGCCAGCCAGAGTCACTGGCAGCAACTGCTCGGCATGTCAGTCGTTGTCGTTGTTTTCTCCTTCTGCTCCTGGCTCATCTTCCGTGCCGCGCCGCTGCTGTTCAAGATCATGGGCAACACCGGCATCAACGTGGTGACCCGTATCATGGGTCTTATCATGATGTCCCTTGGCATCGAGATCATGGTGGCCGGCATCAAGGGGGTTTTCCCCAGCTTGATGTGAGCCAGGTCTGTTTTATGAAAGCCGGTCCTCGTGACCGGCTTTTTATTGGTTGCTTTTTGCCCGCGCTTTTCTAGAATCGGTCGTTTGTGTAAAAAATGAGCGTAGCGCTGGTGTTTTAATACTGAGAAAGCGCGCTGGTGCTGGTTTTTTGACCAGAAAATGCCGATTACCCTGACAATATCTGTTGCATTATCGGAATTGGCAGGGAATTATGCTGGGAGCGGGTTTTAACCCCGTCACTTTAAAAAACGCATGGAATGTTCTTGTTGGAGTAGGGAAATGACTCATAAAAAAACAATGATTAACACATTGCTGATGGCTGCACTGTTTGGTGGCGTCAATGTGGCTCAGGCTGCCGATGTCCCGGCGGGAACCAAGCTGGCTGAAGTCCAGCAACTGGTAAAAGGCAACGGCTCGGAGCCTGCGACCCTTGACCCGCACAAGACCGAAGGAACGGTCGAATCCAATATCCTGCGCGACCTGTTCGAGGGTCTCGTTGCTTCCGGCCCGAAAGGGGAAATTCTCCCGGCGGTGGCCGAATCCTGGGAAACCAAGGATAACAAGCACTACGTCTTCCACCTGCGCAAAGATGCCAAGTGGTCCAACGGTGACCCGGTCACCGCGCACGACTTCGAATTTGCCTTCAAACGCGCCGTCGATCCGAAAACCGCCTCTCCTTACTCCTGGTATCTGGAGATCCCGACCATTGCCAACGCATCCGAGATCATCGCCGGCAAGAAGCCTGCGGATACTCTGGGCGTGAAGGCGACCGACGACTACACCTTCGAAGTGCAGCTTGAGAAAGCGATCCCTTACTTCGTCAGCATGCTCTCCCACACCACCACCTACCCGGTGCCGAAGAAGGTGATCGAGAAGTTCGGTGACAAATGGACCCAGCCGGAGAATATGGTATCCAACGGTGCCTATGCCCTGAAGAGCTGGGTGGTGAACGAGCGCGTCGAAGTGGAACGCAACAAGCACTACTGGAACGATGGCAAGACCGTCATCAACAAGGTGGTCTATCTGCCGATCCAGTCTACCAACGCCGATCTGAGCCGCTATCTGGCGGGCGAAGTGGACATCACCTATCAGATGCCCATCGAGCGCTTCAAGCAGATGAAGAAAGAGAAGCCGGACGAGCTGAAAGTGACCGGTTATGTCGGCACTTACTACTACCAGTACAACGTCAAGAAGAAGCCGTTTGACGATGTGCGTGTCCGTACCGCGCTCTCCTATGCCATCGATCGTAACGTGATCGCCGACAAGGTGATGGGTCAGGGTCAGACGCCGGGTTACACCCTGGTGCCGGACTTCGTCGATGGCTTCAAGCCGGTCGCCCCCGAGTGGTCGAAGATGACCCAGGCCGAGCGTGATGCTAAGGCCAAGGCGCTGCTGGAAGAGGCCGGTTTCGATGCCAGCAAGCCGCTGAAGTTCGAGCTGCTCTACAACACCGACGACAACCACAAGAAAGTGGCTGTGGCCGTTGCCTCCATGTGGAAGAAGCTGGGCGTGCAGGTCAGCCTGGTCAACCAGGAGTGGAAAACTTACCTGGAAACCAAGAAACAGGGCCAGTTTGACGTAGGTCGTGCCGGCTGGATCGCCGACTACAACGAAGCCTCGTCCATGCTGGATCTGATGCAGACCACCCACGGCAACAACGACGGCAAGTACTCCAATCCAGAGTTCGACAAGCTGATGGATTCGTCCCGTGATCAGGTCGATGTGGCGGCCCGCAACAAGCTCTACGTCCAGGCTGAAGAGATCCTGGCCAAGGACATGCCGATTGCGCCCATCTACCAGTACGTGACTGCCCGTATGGTCAAACCCTATGTAGGCGGCTACCCGGCCAACCCGCTGGATAACCTCTACAGCAAAGATATGTACATCATTGCTCACTGATTTAAAGCAACAAGTCGCATAACAAGCAGGGCCCGCCAGACGGCGGGCCTTTATTACAACCGCGACCATTTGGAAGCAGTTCAGGACAGGTAATGTCTATGTTGAAATTCATTTTTAAACGGCTATTGGAAGCGATCCCGACTCTGCTGGTCTTGATCACCGTCTCTTTCTTTATGATGCGTTTCGCCCCGGGTAACCCCTTTACCAGCGAGCGCTCACTGCCCCCCGAAGTCATCGCCAATATCGAGGCCAAATACGGGCTCGACAAGCCGATTGGCATGCAATATCTCACCTACCTGGGCAACCTGGTGCAGGGTGATTTGGGCCCCTCTTTCAAATACAAGGATTTCACCGTCAATGATCTGGTGAGTCAGGCGCTGCCTGTGTCTGCCAAGATCGGGACCGCGGCCTTCTTCTTCGCCGTGCTGCTGGGGGTCACCTTCGGCACCATAGCGGCCCTGAAACAGAACACCATCATCGACTATCTGCTGATGTCGTCGGCCATGGCCGGGGTGGTGATACCGGGCTTTGTGCTGGCGCCCTTGCTGGTGCTGTTTTTCAGTATTCATCTGGGCTGGTTCCCTGCCGGTGGCTGGCAGGGTGGTGGTGTGCAGTTTATGGTGCTGCCGGTGTTCGGCATGATGATGTACTACATCTCCGCCATTTCGCGGATCATGCGGGGCAGCATGATCGAGACCATGAACTCCAACTTCATCCGTACCGCCCGTGCCAAGGGCTTGCCGCTACGCCACATCATCCTGAAACACGCGCTGCGTCCGGCCATGCTGCCGGTGGTCTCCTATCTGGGCCCGGCCTTTGTCGGCATCATCACAGGTTCCGTGGTGATCGAGACCATCTTCGGCCTGCCGGGGATCGGTCAGCTGTTCGTCAACGGTGCCCTTAACCGTGATTACTCCATGGTGCTCGGTCTGACCATTCTGGTCGGCGCCCTCACTATCACCTTTAACGCTGTGGTCGATATTCTCTACGCCTTTATCGATCCCAAGATCCGTTACTAATTCGGGAGTTCATCATGGTTGTTTCAACTGAAAAACGCGATGCCGTCGAGGCGTTCGCGCAAAAGGTAGAGGTGGTGGAGGGGCGCTCCCTGTGGAAGGATGCCCGTCGCCGTTTCCTGCGCAACAAGGCGGCACTGACCAGCCTGATCATTCTGACCATCATCGGTCTGGCGGTCATCTTTGGCCCCCATTTGTCCCAATACACCTTTGACGATCCGGACTGGGGCGCCATGCAGTCGCCGCCGGATATGGAAGCGGGCCACTACTTCGGTACCGACAGTCTGGGGCGCGATCTGTTCGTGCGCACCCTGCTGGGCGGGCGCATCTCCCTGATGGTCGGCATCATGGGCGCCATGGTGGCGGTCATCATCGGTACTCTGTATGGCGCGGCCTCCGGCTTTATCGGCGGGCGGGTCGACAGCCTGATGATGCGGGTACTGGAGATCCTCAACGCCTTCCCCTTTATGTTCTTCGTCATCATGCTGGTCACCTTTTTCGGCCGCAATTTGGCGCTCATCTTTATCGCCATCGGGGCGGTGAGCTGGCTCGACATGGCGCGTATTGTCCGCGGTCAGACCCTGAGCCTCAAGAGCAAGGAGTTTATCGAGGCGGCCCACGTCTGTGGCGTCTCCAAGTGGAAGATCATCACCCGTCACATCGTACCGAACGTACTCGGTATCGTGGCTGTCTACGCCACCTTGCTGGTGCCGGGGATGATCATGTTTGAATCCTTCCTGAGTTTCCTGGGCCTTGGTGTTCAGGAACCGATGACCAGCTGGGGCGCCCTGCTGGATGAAGGCTCCAAGTCGATGGAAGTGGCCATCTGGCAACTGCTGTTCCCCGCCTGCTTTATGGTGGTGACCCTGTTTTGCTTCAACTTCCTCGGGGATGGTCTGCGTGACGCCCTCGATCCGAAAGATCGTTAATCGAGCATCGGATCGACAGGAAAGCATCACGAAAGATCGATAAGGAGTTTTTATATGAAGTTACTGGATGTGAAAGATCTGCGGGTCGAGTTCAAGACCCCGGACGGCAATGTGGTGGCGGTCAACGACCTCAACTTCTCCCTCGCCGCGGGCGAGACCCTGGGGATCGTGGGTGAGTCTGGCTCCGGCAAGTCCCAGACTGCCTTTGCCATCATGGGCCTGCTGGCCAAGAACGGTGTCATTACCGGTTCGGCAAAATTTCAGGGCGAAGAGATCCTCAACCTGCCGGAGTCCAAGCTCAACAAGATCCGCGCCGAGAAGATCGCCATGATCTTCCAGGACCCCATGACCTCGCTGAACCCCTACATGAAGGTGAAGGATCAGCTGATGGAAGTGCTGATGCTGCACAAAGGGGTAAGCAAGGCGGAAGCGTTTGAAGAGTCGGTGCGGATGCTCGATGCGGTGAAAATTCCCGAAGCGCGCAAGCGGATGGGGATGTATCCCCACGAGTTCTCCGGTGGCATGCGTCAGCGGGTGATGATCGCCATGGCACTGCTCTGCCGGCCGCAACTGCTGATCGCCGATGAGCCGACCACGGCGCTCGACGTGACCGTACAGGCCCAGATCATGACCCTGATGAACGAGCTCAAGCGCGAGTTCAACACCGCCATCATCATGATCACCCACGACCTTGGTGTGGTCGCCGGTATCTGCAACAAGGTGCTGGTGATGTATGCCGGTCGTACCATGGAGTACGGCAAGGTAGACGATATCTTCTATCGCCCGAGCCACCCCTACACCGAAGGCCTGCTGCGCGCCATTCCTCGTCTCGATACCGAAGGGGAAGTGCTGCCCACCATCCCGGGCAATCCGCCCAACCTGCTGCGTCTGCCGACCGGCTGCCCCTTCCAGGAGCGTTGCCACCGGGTCAGCGAGATTTGCGGCCAGCAGTCACCGATCCTGACCCCGTTCAACGACGGTCGGGAACGTGCTTGCCACTGGGTTTCGGATGCCATCAACAAGGGGGCCAACTAAATGGGTGCCGACAAAAAATTGCTGTTGGAAGTGTCTGACCTCAAGGTCCACTTCAGTATCAAGAGTGGCAAGGCGTGGCCCTGGGCCAAACCGTCTGATCTGAAAGCAGTCGATGGCGTGACCATGCGTCTCTACGAAGGGGAGACCCTGGGGGTCGTAGGCGAGTCCGGCTGCGGCAAGTCGACCTTTGCCCGCGCCATCATCGGTCTGGTACCGGCCACCGATGGCAAGGTGGTGTGGCTCGGCGATGACCTCACCAAGCTCGACCAGAATGCCCTGCGCGAGAAGCGCAAAGAGATCCAGATGATCTTTCAGGACCCGCTGGCCTCGTTGAACCCGCGCATGACCATCGGCGACATCATCGCCGAGCCGCTCATCACCTTCTACCCGAAGCTGCCACGGGAAGAGGTGAAGGAGAAGGTGCGCGCCATGATGAGCAAGGTCGGGCTGCTGCCCAACCTGGTCAACCGCTACCCGCACGAGTTCTCCGGCGGCCAGTGCCAGCGGATCGGGATTGCCCGGGCGCTGATCCTCGAGCCCAAGATGATCATATGTGACGAGCCGGTCTCGGCGCTCGATGTATCCATTCAGGCGCAGGTGGTCAACCTGCTCAAGTCGCTGCAAAAGGAGATGGGGTTGTCGCTCATCTTCATCGCCCACGATCTGTCGGTGGTCAAACACATCTCCGATCGGGTGCTGGTGATGTATCTGGGCAACGCCGTCGAGCTGGGAACCCGCAAGGAGATCTTCGCCAATCCGTTGCACCCCTACACCAAGGCGCTGATGTCAGCGGTGCCGATCCCGGATCCGGAGCTGGAGCGCAACAAGGTGATCCAGATCCTGGAGGGGGACTTGCCCTCACCGATGAATCCGCCGTCCGGTTGCGTGTTCCGTACTCGCTGCCCGGTGGCTGGCCCCGAGTGCGCCAAGACCCGGCCCGTGCTGGAGGGGAACTTCGATCACGCGGTATCTTGCCTCAAGGTCGATCCGCTCTGATGGGGATGTGTCGAACCTGTTTACGGGGCTCCTTGATGGAGCCCCGATTAATTTTGGCAACAGATGAAGATGCCTCTTGGCGTTATCTTTTTCCGCTGTTAATATCCGCCGCACAAGGGGAGTAACTTCTCGCCGGTTTGTCGTCATTACGGTGCATCCATATCCTGCAGTGCACCCGGCAGCCGGGCAGTTGATGAAAATCAGCTGTAAGTGAGACCTTGCCGAGAGGCAAGGTGTATCTGCTCCAAACGCAAACCCACGCCTCTCGGTCGTGGGTTTTGTCGTTTTTGGGAGAAGTGAAAATGGGTGAATGGTGGATGTGGACCGGTTTCTTCAGCATAGTGCTGGTCCTGTTATGGATAGACATACGCTTTGTCGGTGGCGGCAAGTCACACAAGGTGTCTCTCAAAGAGGCGGGTGTCTGGTCCCTCATCTGGATCAGTGTGGCCCTGCTCTTCAACCTCGCGATCTGGCTCTGGCTGGATCACAGCGCAGGCCGTGAAATCGCCAACCAGAAAGGACTGGAGTTCCTCACCGGCTACCTCATCGAGAAAGCGCTGGCGGTGGACAACGTCTTCGTCTGGCTGATGCTGTTTGGCTACTTTGCCATTCCGGCCGAGCTGCAGCGTCGGGTGCTGCTGTACGGGGTACTGGGTGCCATCGTGATGCGTGCCGGCATGGTGTTCGCGGGCAGCTGGCTCATCGAGCAGTTCCACTGGATCCTCTATCTGTTCGGCGCCTTCTTGCTGTTGACCGGTGCCAAGATGCTGTGGGCGGCCGACAAGGAGCCAGACTTGGCCAACAACCCGCTGCTGGGCTGGATGCGCCGTCGTTTCAAGGTGACCGAGACCCTGGAAGGGGAGAACTTCTTCGTCTGGCGTGACGGTGTGCGTTATGCCACCCCGCTGCTGCTCATTTTGGTGCTGGTGGAGGTGAGCGATCTTATCTTCGCGGTGGACAGTATCCCGGCCATCTTCGCGGTGACCACGGATCCCTTCATCGTGCTGACCTCCAACATCTTCGCCATCATGGGTCTGCGCGCGATGTACTTCCTGCTGGCCGGTGTGGCTGATCGCTTCGCCCTGCTGAAGTACGGTCTGGCGCTGATCCTGATGTTTATCGGGGTCAAGATGCTGCTGCTGGATATCTTCAAAATCCCGACCGGCATTGCACTGGGCGTAGTTGCGTTGATCCTGCTGGCATCCATGGGGCTGAGTCTGTTTGTGACCCGTAAAAAGGCGGCGTGAAGCAGCCTCAATCATCTCGGTGGGATCTGTTCAAGATCCCCCTGAGTGACATCGCACTGGGCGTAGTTGCGCTGATCCTGCTGGCATCCATGGGGCTGAGTCTGTTTGTGACCCGTAAAAAGGCGGCGTGAAGCAGCCTCAATCATCTCGGTGGGATCTGTTCAAGATCCCCCTGAGTGACATCGCACTGGGCGTAGTTGCGCTGATCCTGCTGGCATCCATGGGGCTGAGTCTGTTTGTGACCCGTAAAAAGGCGGCGTGAAGCAGCCTCAATCATCTCGGTGGGATCTGTTCAAGATCCCCCTGAGTGACATCGCACTGGGCGTAGTTGCGCTGATCCTGCTGGCATCCATGGGGCTGAGTCTGTTTGTGACCCGTAAAAAGGCGGCGTGAAGCAGCCTCAATCATCTCGGTGGGGTCTGTTCAAGATCCCCCTGAGTGACATTGCACTGGGTGTAGTTGCGCTGATCCTGCTGGCATCCATGGGGCTGAGCCTGTTTGTGACCCGTAAAAAGACCGCTTGAGTGCGGCAGACAATGAAGCAATAACAACAAGGGCTCCAGCGGGAGCCCTTTTTTCATATCGCGTATCAGCGTTTGATCTTTTTGGGGTTGGTGTAGCCCCAGATGGTGTACATGTCCGCCAACAGGGCGCCGTTGTACTCTTCCAGATCAGCCTGTTTCACTTCGGCCTCACCCTGACGGCCAAACAGCACCACCTCATCACCGGGTTTCACCCCTTTGAGATCAGTGACGTCCACCATGATGGTGTTCATGGAGGTCTTGCCGACCACCGGTACCTTCTGACCCTGGATCAGCACATAGGCCTTGTTGCTCAGCGCACGGCGGTAGCCATCGGAGTAGCCCAGCGGCAGGTTGGCGAGCCAGGAGTCGCGCTTGAGGGTGAAGGTGCGGTCATAGCCGACGGTGTTGCCGGCCGGGTAGTGGTTGACCGAGGCGACCTGGGTCTTGAATGCCATCACCCGCTTGTATTCGGTGTAGGAGGGGATGGAGTCGCCGTAGAGCAGGCCACCCGGGCGCACCATGTCGAAGTAGGCATCCGGCACTTCCAGGGTAGCGAAGGAGTTGGCGGCGTGGATGGTGATCTTGCTGCGATCCAGCTTGCCCGCTTCCAGCAGCCACTGGGAGTCCAGTTTGAACTGGGCCAGCCCCATCTTGACGTCCTCTTTCTCCTCCACCGGGAAGTGGGTCATGATGCCGACCGGGGTGATCCCTTTGAGCTTGAGCATGGCCAGCGCATCCTGCTTGGCATCGGCTAGACGCAGGTCGATGCCGTTGCGGCTCATGCCAGCAGAGTTGAGACCTATGTGTACCGGAATATTGGTGTGGTGGCGCTGGGCGATGTCAGCGATCCCCTGGGCACTCACCAGACTGCCGATGAGCTCTTCCATCTTGTAGGGCAGCGCCTGCTCGACCTCATCCGGCGTGGCGGCACGCACCCGCATCAGACGGCCGGTAAAGCCCTTCTCGCGGGCGACGCGGGCCTCTTCGTTGCTGGCGATGCCGATACAGGGGATATTGGCCTTGACCACGGAGGGGACCAGCAGGTCGATGCCATGACCATAGGCGTCGGCCTTCATGATGGCGCAGATCTGCGGACCCTTGTCACCGAGGCGATCCTTGAGGGTCTGGATATTGTGTTCGAAGGCGCCCAGATCCACTTCCAACCAGGCGTTGCTGGCGGTTTGCTCCTGACCGTTGCGATGATCCGTCGCAAGGGGCAGATAGGGAGCCGCAACGGCTTGGCCCGCGAGCAGGCCGAAGATCAGGGTGGCCAATAGCGTTTTCTTGTGCATGGTGATTCCTTTTTGTTGTTCGCGTTGGATAGTTTGGATGAGAGCGTCAACATTGGCTGTGGTATAACGACAACTTGTTGTTATTATTATGATCTTTGTCACTCTCAACAGGCGCTGACTGGTTGGGAGTCTACCGCAACACGGGGTCGGCTGACACTTGTCAGGGGAAGAAAATGGTCAATCTTGAGTTACGTTTGCCACCACCGCTGATCTTCCTGCTCTGTGCGGGAGCCATGTGGTGGCTAAGAGGGGAGAGCCAGCCCGGTATCTGGGCAATGGTGCTGATGGCTGCGCTGATCGTGGTAGGGGCCATCATGGGCTTTGGCGCCCTGCAACGGTTTCGCCACCATCAGACCACGGTCAGCCCCACCAGGCCTCAGCACACCAGCCGTCTGGTGACCTGTGGCGTCTATCGCTTCAGCCGCAATCCCATGTATCTGGGGCTGCTCTGCTGGCTGGCCGCCTGGGGCTGTTATCTCGGTGGAATCTGGGTCTGGGTTGGGCCAATCGTGTTGGTGGCCTGGTTGACCCGTTTCCAGATCATTCCGGAGGAGCGGCTGCTGCGCGCCCGCTTCGGCAACGAGTATGTGGATTATTGCCAGCGCGTTCGCCGCTGGTGCTGAAGGGCAGTGATCTGTGCGGGGTGAGCGGATAAACCGGATGGGTTGCCGCGGATAAAGAGAACCCCGGGCAGGCCCGGGGTTCTCGCTGGTGGCAGATTAGAACATATCGTCCTTCTCGTCCTTGGTGGGTTCGAGGCTCCAACCGGTGGCATCGCTGCTGCTGGCAATTTGGCCCTTCTCCTTCCACAGCTTGATCTTGAGGCGCAGGTTGTTGGCCGAGTCGGCGTTCTTCACCGCCTCTTCCTCCTCGATCACCCCTTCCACCACCAGATCGAACAGGGCGCTGTCGAAGGTGACCATGCCGAGCGCCTTGGATTTTTCCATCACCTCTTTCAGGCCGCCAAATTCGCCGCGCTTGATCATGTCGCGGATGGTGTGGGTACCCAGCATGATCTCCACCGCGGCCCGGCGGCCGCCATCGGTGGTTTTCACCAGCCGCTGGGAGACAAAGGCCTTGAGGTTGTTGCCCAGATCGTTGAGCAGCTGCGGGCGGCGCTCCTCGGGGAAGAAGTTGATGATGCGGTCCAGCGCCTGGTTGGCGTTGTTGGCGTGCAGGGTGGAGATGGCAAGGTGCCCTGTTTCGGAGAAGGCCAGCGCATGCTCCATGGTCTCGCGGTCGCGGATTTCGCCGATCAGGATCACATCCGGTGCCTGACGCAGGGTGTTTTTCAGCGCAGCGTGGAAGCTGCGGGTATCGACCCCCACCTCCCGTTGGTTGATGATGCTCTTGCGGTGGCGGTGGACGAACTCCACCGGATCTTCGATGGTGATGATGTGGCCGCCGCTGTTGCGGTTGCGATGGTCGATAAGGGCCGCCAGCGAGGTGGATTTGCCCGAGCCGGTCCCGCCGACAAAAAGCACCAGACCCCGTTTCTCCATGATGGTGTCGAGCAGCACGGGCGGAAGTTTCAGGTCTTCAAAGCGGGGAATTTCAGTCTTGATGTTGCGCGCTACCAGAGAGACTTCGTTGCGCTGCTTGAAGATGTTGACCCGAAAGCGGCCGATCTGGGGCAGGGAGATGGCGAGGTTCATCTCCAGCTCCTTGTCAAACTGCAGTTTCTGCTCGCCATCCATGATCTCGGCGGCGATCCGTGCCACCTCTCCCGGCTCCAGCGGCGTTTCATTCAGGGGGCGCAGGCCGCCGTTGAACTTGGCGCAGGGGGGGGCGCCGGTCGACAGATAGAGGTCTGAGCCATCCTGCTTGGCCAGGATCTGTAACATGTCTCGCAATTCCATTTTTTTGCCTCTTCGATCAATGAGATGCCATGAGCGGGATGATATTGAGTGTACAGCGTCAGGCGCCGGTCAGTTTCTCGCGAAAGACAAAAAAGACTGCACCCATAATGCAGAGCCCCGCCCAGAGGTAGTCCCATTTCAGATCTTCTTTGAGATAGAAGATAGAGAAGGGGACGAATACGGTGAGGGTGATCACTTCTTGCAGAATTTTCAGTTGCCCCACACTCATCACCGTATGGCCGATGCGGTTGGCGGGCACCTGCAACAGGTATTCGAACAGGGCGATGCCCCAGCTCACCAGCGCGGCAATGATCCAGGGTTTGTGGTTCATGCTCTTGAGATGAGCGTACCAGGCGAAAGTCATGAAGACGTTGCTGCACAGCAGCAGGCCGATACTGGCGAAAATCGGGTTCATAGGGTTCTCCTTTAAAATCCGGCGCATTTTATCCCTGAACCACGGGTTTTCATACGTGGTGCGGAAGGGTATTTTTAACCAACAAGATCGGGCCGTGCGAGGTATGCGACGGGATGGGCAAGTTAAGTTGGATAGCGTTGTTACTGTTATTTGCCATGCCGGTGCGAGCGACCCCGACGCTGACGGTGGCCACCGATCTGTGGCCGCCGTTTCGTATCCTGCAACCGGATGGCCGGTTTTACGGACTGGACATGGATATTCTGCAACAGCTGGAGAGCCGCAGTGGCATTCGCTTCAAGGTGAAACGGATGCCCTGGGGACGGGCGCTGAAGCAGATGCAGACCGGTCGGGTCGATCTGATGATTGGGCTCGCCTATACCGCCGATCGGGCGCAGTTCATCGACTATCTGCAGCCTGCCTACTACCAGTGTTGGCCCGCATTTTACGGTCAGCCGGTCAATGTAGCCCGGATCCACCAATACAACGATCTGCAGGGGGTGAAGGTGGGCTATGTGCTCAACTCCGCCTACTTTGAGCCCTTCAACTCTGACAGTCGCCTCGACAAGCACGGGGTGCCCACCGAGGAGCAGTTGCTGCGCATGGTGCAGCGCGGTCACCTGCCACTGATGATCGGCACCGACTGCCAGGTGGACTATGCCCTGAGTCAGGGAAATGCCAACCGGGTGAGCAAGGCGGATTACCGCCCCGCCAGTCCGGTGACCCTCTATCTGGGGATGAGCAAGCACTCACCTCACCAGTCACTGCGCCAGCCCTTGTTGGTGGCGCTGCAAAATCTGGTGGCCAGCGGCGAGATAAGCGTGATGGCCAAGCGTTACCAGCCTTGACCTTGGGTGGCAAGCCGCTGTTATCATGCCCTTTTCCTGCTTCTCCCCGGCTCTGCGACAGGGCCTGGGATAAAGCCTAGTTATTGTCGGGGATCATCCTTGTACCTCTCCCTTATCGCCCGGCAGCAGCGCTGGCAGCGGCGCTGGCTGTGTGGCCTGACGCTGCTGACCCTGTTGCTGTTTCTCTTCTCCCTCATCTGGGGCGAGTTTGTGCTGCTGCCCTGGCAGCCCCTTGGCGATCTCGAACAGCGCATCCTGCTGGAGCTGCGGCTGCCGCGCGCCCTGCTGGCCCTCTTGGCTGGCGCGGCGCTGGCCTGTGGCGGCGCCGTGCTGCAGGTGATGCTGCACAATCCGGTGGCAGAGCCCGGGCTACTTGGCGTCTCGAGCGGAGCAGGACTGGCCGCCATGGTGGCGATGGCGGTGGCCAAATCCCTCGGCGTCTATCTGCCCGGCTGGGGGCTGTCGTTGGCGGCCTTCGCTGGCGCCCTGCTGGTGACCATGCTGCTCATTCGGCTGGCTCGCCGCGCACGTCTCGGCCATGCGCGCTTGCTGCTGTTCGGCGTGGCGATCGGCATTCTCACCAATGCCGCCATGACCTGGCTGATGTACTTTGCCGACGACGGCTCCTTGCGTGAATTCATGTTCTGGATGATGGGCAGCCTCTCTTACGGCAGCCAGCAGTTCGGCTGGTGGTGGCTGGTGCTGCCGCTCACTCTGGGCTGGCTCTGCTGGCAGGGCAAGGCGCTGCAACAGTTGCTGCTGGGGGAAACCCAGGCCCGCCTGATGGGGATGGATGTGGACAAGATGCGGGTGCGGCTGGTGCTGGCGGTCTGTCTGCTCACCGGTGTGGCGGTGTCCCTGTGCGGCGTGATCGGTTTTGTCGGGCTGGTGGTGCCCCATCTGCTGCGGCTCTGTGGTGGGAGCGATCAGCGCTTCCTGCTGCCCGCCTCGGCGCTCGGTGGCGGAGCCCTGCTGTTGGCCGCCGATCTGTTAGCCCGCTCGGCACTCAGTGCCGGTGAGTTGCCCATCGGGGTCATCACCGCCTCGGTGGGGGCGCCGCTCTTTATCTACTTGCTATTGAGGCAAACTGCCGATGATGCGGCATGAATATCTGCATGATTTGGTCGGTGCGCGCAGTCTTCTTATTTACCCGTTGTTGAGGCAAGATGCCGATGTCGCCCGCTGATCCCATCTCTGTTGCTGCTCTTGCGGCTGCCCCGCTGCTGGAGGCGCGCGCACTCGCCATTGCCGGGCGACTCTCCCCCCTCGATCTGCGCTGGCATGGCGGCCAGCTGGTGGCGCTACTCGGCCCCAATGGCAGTGGCAAATCAACCCTGCTAGGCGCGTTGGCGGGGATTTTACCCGCCGAAGGCGCCGTGCTGCTGGGGGGGGAAGTGCTCACTGACCTGAGTTGGCCGGAGCTTGCCAAACGGCGTGCCATGCTGCCCCAGCGCCAGCCCCAGCTGTTTCATATTCCGGTGTTTCAGGTGCTGAGCTTGGGGCTCAATGAGGCGGTTGCGCCCGCCAGACAGAACGAGGCGATCGGGGCACTGTGTGAGGCGCTGGAGCTGGAGGCTTTGTTGGCCCGGGATTTCAGTCGCTTGTCGGGGGGCGAGCAGCAGCGAGTGCTGATCGCTCGCACCCTGTTGCAGGTGTGGCCTAGTCTCAACCCGACCGGCAAGGTGCTGCTGCTGGATGAGCCGCTGGCCGGGCTCGATCTTCATCACCAGCTGGCGCTGCTGCGCTTGCTGAAAAAGTTGGCCGTGCAGGGACTGCTGGTGGTGCTTGCCATCCACGATATCAATCTGGCCATCGACTGGGCCGACCGCATCCTCTGTCTGCAAGGGGGGACAGTGGTACGTGAAGGGGGCGTCGAGTTGGTGGATGAGGCGCTACTGGAGCAGGTATTCCAGATCCGCACCGACCGCATCGAAGCCGCTGGCCGGGTCTGGTTTATGCCCAGTTTGTAAGCGGGTTGTAGAGGAAAGAGTGCGCGTGTAGGGTCGATTAGCGAAGAGTAATCGGCCGACAGCAAGAAGAAGGGGCCGGTATCAACAATACCGGCCCCTTTGGTTTTATTCGCAGTTCAAACTTGTTTGCTCTGGCCGAAGGGTGATGACGCAGCCGTTACCGCAGGTTTGCTTTGTTCAACCGCACCTGCGCCGCCTCTGCCAGCATGGCCAGCAGGGTTTCGGTGTCGTTCCACGACAGGCAGGCATCGGTGATGCTCTGGCCAAAGGTGGCGGCGCAGCCGTTCTCCACATCCTGACGCCCTTCCACCAGGAAGCTCTCGGCCATGATACCGGCGATGCCGGTGCGGCCGCGGCGCAGCTGATCGCAGATATCTTGCGCCACCAGCAGCTGACGATGGTGATCCTTCATGCTGTTGCCGTGGCTGAAATCGACCACCAGACGCTCCGGCAGGCCCACATCGGCCAACGCTTCACACGCTTCATCGACACTGGCGGTGTCGTAGTTCGGTCGGTGGCCACCACGCAGGATCACATGACCAAAGGGGTTACCGGCGGTGCGGTAGATGGTCATCTTGCCGTCCTTGTCCGGCGAATAGAAGATGTGGCTGTGGCGGGCGGCGCGCACCGCATCGATGGCGATACGGGTATTGCCGTCGGTGCCGTTCTTGAAGCCGACCGGGCAGGAGAGGGCCGAAGCCATCTCGCGGTGTACCTGGGATTCGGTGGTGCGCGCGCCGATGGCGCCCCAGGTGATGAGGTCGGCAATATACTGGCCGGTCACCATATCGAGAAACTCGGTGGCGGTGGGCATGCCGAGCTCATTGATATCGACCAGCAGCTTGCGCGCCAGTTTCAGCCCTTCGTTGACGTCGAAACTGCCATCGAGGCGTGGATCGTTGATCAGCCCCTTCCAGCCGACGATGGTGCGCGGCTTCTCGAAGTAGGTGCGCATCACGATGCAGAGGCTCTCTTTGTACTGCTCGCGCAGGGCATTGAGACGCAGGGCATACTCGCGAGCAGCAGCGGGATCATGGATAGAGCAGGGGCCGACGATGACCAGCAGGCGCTGATCGTCTCCGGCCAGAATGGCTTCCACTTCGCGACGGGCATCCAGCAGATTCTGGGCAATGGTATCGGTGATCGGAAACGCGTGTGCGAGCTCGCTCGGAGTGATCAGTGACTCCAGGCGACGGGTGCGCAATTCATCTGTGTGAATGGACATACAACTCAAGTCTCGAGTGGGTGGTGTCAGCCGCAAGGGGCGAAAAAGCAAAGAGATAAAATAAAGCAAAAGTCCCCTGATTGAAACCTTGGGGGGCTCTGATAGGATGTGAGGCCAAAATCGATTCCAAATGAGGTAGATAGCGTGGCAAAGCCAGGGGCAACCGGGGTCACCCGCATCATCAACGCAACCGGTTACAGCATCAAGGGGCTCAAGTCAGCCTGGATTAATGAGGCGGCGTTTCGGCAGGAGCTGATGCTGATCCTGTTGCTGATGCCACTGGCCTTCTGGCTGGGGGATTCTCTCAACCAGATCCTGCTGCTTATCGTCATCAGCTGGCTGGTGGTGATCGTCGAGATCCTCAACTCCGCCATCGAAGCCGTGGTTGACAGGGTTGGCTCCGAGCATCACGAGCTCTCCGGCCGCGCCAAGGATCTCGGTTCTGCTGCGGTGTTTATCGCGCTGGCCCTCAATGCGCTGGTTTGGGGCGCGCTGGTAGGCCGCAATCTGTTGGGCTGGTGGTAGATCACATATCTTGCGGGTGCGTTTGCACCCTCTCTCCGGGAGAGGGCAGGGTGAGGGTTGAATCTTCTGCCCCTCATCCCCAACCCTTCTCCCGCGAGGGGAGAAGGGGGCAAAAGCGCCAAGACGCGGACGTGCGTTGAGCATCGCATCATAAAAAAGGCTATGTCCCAATTACGTGTTGCATGGGGTGCCCCAGCGCCTCATGCAAACACGCTTTGATATTCACGCC